>JARCMA010000292.1 GCA_030248405.1 Microcoleus sp. MP8IB2.171 | reverse complement strand
TCGGTCAACCGCAGATTTCAGGCAGATAAACACAGATAAACGCAGATAATTTCAAGTCTTGAGAGAGCTTGGGAATGCAATTAAAGTCTACTGTCGATCTTGAGTGGAAAAACTTAATATTGCCCCATGCCCCATGCCTATTATGTTAAAATTTTTGTGGCAGATAGTTCTCATCTCGGCTACCTATGTCTGAGCCATTAATCCTCGATCCGAGTCAGTTGCCAGATATTAGCAACTTAGTGCTAGAAGACGATACTCCTTTGGACAGCTTCATTAACGAAAAACAGCAGCGACTGCTGACAACGGTTTTATATAGCGGTGGCGATACAGGGATTACCGTTCCTTTTCTTGCGGCGGCAAATGTTGGTTTGTTCAGCAGTGTACGTCAGCCGGGAATCGCGCCGGATGTTTTTCTTAGTATCAATATTACTGGTGCTGAGGATTGGTGGGAAAGACAAGTGCGATCGTATTTATTTTGGGAATTTGGCAAACCTCCTGAAATTGCGATCGAAATTGTTTCCCCAACTCCGGGAAATGAATTGGGCAGCAAGTTAACAGACTACGCTCGAATGCGAATCCCCTATTATGTTGTGTACGATCCGCTACGCGAGTTGAGAGGTAGCACGCTGCGAGTCTTTGAATTGCAGAACCAATCTTACGTCCCCAAAACTGATGCTTGGTTTCCCGAAGTCGGTTTGGGATTAACTCTGTGGGAAGGTGAATTTGAAAAGGTGGGTGGTACTTGGTTGCGCTGGTGCTATCCTAGTGGCGCTCCCATTCCTACAGGCGACGAACTGGCGGCTCAAAAAGATGCTCAGTTATCTCAAAAAGATGCTCAGTTATCTCAAAAAGATGCTCAGTTACTGGAGGAACAAGCGCGCACTAAACGAGCATTTATCCAGGTGATCGAACTTGGTTTAAGACTGAAATTTGGAGAGGAAGGATTGCTGCTGCTTGATGAGATTTCGGCAATTTCGGATGTTGGTGTTTTGCAGGCGATCGCATCTGGCATAGCCGCAGCCAACAACCTCGATGAAATCCGCCAAATTTATCAACCATAATCTTACAAAGTTAGTAATATCATGTTTGTTTAATTGGGAATTCTATCTAATAAATTTTGGTAGAGGCGGGTTTACCAACAATTTTTAATTCCTACAAACAATCTACAAAAACCCGCCCCCACCAAGCGACATAAATTAGAGCGCACGCTAATCTCAGAAACCCGGTTTCTTCCTAGATTTATCGTATTCAACTCAAATTTATCGGATAAACTGGGTTTCGACGCACTCAGTAATTGAGGAACGAAAATTTAATAACTTAAACATCTGCCACACTTTTCTCTCTCCAGAAGCCGTGAGGTAAAGAGAGGCAGAGCCTCCGCACCTGCATTACCAGGCAGAGCCTGGTAACGAGCAATTTAACCCAAATTTATCTAAAGGATTTAGATTTAATCGGCTAAATCTGGGAAAACTTCGCGCACTGCCGGATGCACTAATCGGTAATTCTGCACGTTCAATCCCTTCGCCAAACTCGGATTCATTTCCAAAGCTTTAATCCCGCTATTTGCCAACTCCAAAACATAGGGCAAAGTGCTGTTATTCAAAGCTTGAGTCGCAGTCCAAGGCACGGCACCGGGCATATTTGGTACGCCGTAATGCACAACTCCTTCCTCAACATAAGTAGGATTTGTGTGAGAAGTTACCCGCAAAGTTTCCACGCAGCCGCCTTGGTCAACGGCTACGTCAACAATTACAGAACCGGGGTGCATCTTCGCAACAAAGGCGCGAGAAACCAGCACCGGAGCTTTTTTGCCTAAGACCAAAACTGCACCGATTAATAAATCAGCATCGGGAACAACTGCTTCAATTTGCAAAGGACTGCTGTAGAGGTATTCTACTCTGGAACCGAACAGAGTTTCCAAGTAGGCTAAGCGATCGACATTTACATCCAAAATCTGCACTCTAGCGCCCATTCCTACAGCAATACGGGCTGCTTCTGTGCCGACGATTCCGCCGCCTAAAATCACAACTTTACCCGGTCTTACCCCTGGTACACCGCCCAAAAGCAGTCCTCTGCCGCCTTGCTGCCGTTCCAGAAACCGAGCTCCGAACTGCACGGCCAAACGCCCTGCAATAATGCTCATCGGCGTCAGCAGCGGCAATTTCCTGTCCGGGAGTTCGACGGTTTCGTAGGCGATGGCCTGGACTCCGCTGTTGATTAAATGCTCGGTTAATGTGCGATCGGCTGCTAAGTGCAAATATGTAAACAGCAACTGCTCTTTTTGAAGCAGCGGATACTCAGCGGGCAGCGGTTCCTTAACTTTAACAATTAGTTGCCGGTTCCAGACATCTGAAGCCTTTGATACAATCTTAGCCCCTGCTTGAATGTAGTCTTCGTCTGTAAAACCTGCCCCAACACCAGCATTCGTTTCCACAAAAACTGTGTGGCCTTTGTCCGAACAAGCCCGGACACTTGTGGGGCTAAGCCCAACTCGAAACTCTAAATCCTTGATTTCCTTGGGGACGCCTATTTCCATCTACAACCTCTAATATCAGGCATACGTCCATCGAATCTAACCTAAAAACCATCCCCAGCGGGACAATACCATTGTAGATTTTAGATTTGGCAATCCGGCAATCCGGCTAGGAGAATATTTGTTTAATTTTTATCCAGTGCGATCGCAATTTCCTAAATTTAGACTTGAATTACATAATTTTTTGATTGATAGATCGACCGCAGATGTAGGGCCCATTTACACAGAGTAACGCAGATAATTTCAAGAAGAGTCAATATATTTGATCGATCGCCTATAATTTAACAGGCTTGCACTCAGCGCGTCTCAAAACAAATGCCACGGATACCTACCTTAACATTCGATCGCGGAACGCTCCTGCTACACCCGCCGCCCAAAGGCAGAGACTGGGCGGACTTTGCCACTTGGGACGATCGCGTGGAAAAATTCCGCATTCGAGGCATTCACTACCGCCCGCTGGTAGAATGCCTGCAAGCCGAGTGCATTCACTTCACCGACGAAGCCAGGGGATACGAACTACTCGAACTCGTACCCAGCGTGGAAATGCAGCCTTACCCACATCAACAAGAAGCCCTAGCAGCTTGGCAGCAAGCTGGAAGCCAAGGAGTAGTGGTCTTACCCACCGCTTCCGGTAAAACTTATCTGGCACAATTAGCCATGCAGGTCACGGGCCGCAGTACATTAATTGTAGTACCAACTCTCGATTTAATGCACCAGTGGTATGCTAATTTAAAAGCAGCTTTTCCCGACATCGAAATCGGATTGTTGGGCGGAGGTTCGCGGGACAAAACGCCTATTTTAGTGGCAACTTACGACAGCGCCAGCATTCATGCAGAAAC
>JARCMA010000291.1 GCA_030248405.1 Microcoleus sp. MP8IB2.171 | reverse complement strand
TCCACCCTGCCTAACCCCCCTTAAAAAGGGGGGGACAAGAATGCCCTCAAAGTCCCCCTTCTTAAGGGGGATTTAGGGGGATCTCCGGGGCATAAATATGTTAATTGAACCGTATTAGTCTATAAACTGGCTTGATGGCCGATCGACCTATTTACAAAACTCAACCTACGATCGAATAGCCACATCAACCGCACAGCAAAGCTTTCAGCCACATTCACAAAAAAAACTGGGAAATTTCGCAAAAAAATTCCCAACTCAACCTGATAAATAAGTGTAGGAACAAAGTTGCGGCCGCACTTAACTATGAATGATAAATCGAACCCATCCGATCGACAACTTTTATATCGAGAGTTAGACAGCCTTGTCACCCAAATTTGCCAGGAGTCCTCGAACCCTTGGAAGCGAGCACGTTTGTTGAATCAGCTTGTGACTAAAATGAAAAACTCCGGTTCTATCTGGAGCAACAAGGACAATGTACCTTACTACGAAGATGCTTTGCAAGAACAGTGGGAGTTTTTTTCTAACAATTTGTGCGAAGCCCGCACTGGTACTCAGTACGATCGCGATCGCAGCAATGTCATAACTTGGTTCAATAATTATTTCAAGTGGAGGCTGCAAAATTGCGCTTCAAGGGTAAATAGAGAAAATAACAGGAGAGACGATCGAGAACAATTTTATGAAGACGGAACGGCGATCGATCGAATCGATACTTTACCCGCTGAGGATGAAACTCATGCAGTCGAATGTATTCAATTATTGGAAGAAATTCAAAGCTGGATCGAAACTAATCCTGATGGGGTGTTAAACGAGTGCATTCGAGGGCGGAAAGATATAACTTGTCAAGTTATATTGAGAAGCAAGTTATCTGGTAAAGATTTTACCACAATAGCAGCAGAGTTTGGCTGTGCTTATCATACAATCTACAGCTTTTACAGAAAAAAGTGTCAGCCTCATTTGCAAAAATTCCGAGAAAGACTTGGCTATTAATCATACAGGGAGTTAAAGTAGGTAAATGAACAATACTAATACTGAAACCGAATCATTGCCCATGCCAATTACCCAAAAGGCAATTCATCTCGCATCGCAATTTGCTTCCCAACACCAACATCCCCAAAAAGTTGAACAGATTTACATCAACACTTTAGCTGTGTTGGTAGTTGGCGATTATTTAAAACTTTTAGGCATTGAAATTGACTTGGATAGAGGCGATAGCTGGAATCCAGTAACTCGCTTGTTTGAAAATGTGGCAGATTTGTATATTAAAGGATTGGGTAAAATTGAGTGCCGCCCAATTAGAAGAGTACATCAAAATGCAGAAAATGGCAAGCAAAATTTATCAGATAATCCGCCTGAGACTTGCCCGGTGCCGTTGGAAGCTAGGGAGGAACGCATCGGTTATATAGTTGTAGAAATTGATGAAGATGAAAAAGTAGCGAGGTTGCTTGGTTTTTCTCCAACTGCCGATTCAGGTGAATTAGTATTGAAAGAATTACATTCTCTTGACGATTTTTTAGTAAATCTCGAACATTTCTTTGACGCTAAAGTTGACCTAAATCAGTGGTTTTTGAATGTATTTAATTCTGATTGGCAGCCTTTTGATGCGGTGTTTAACCCGCAACCGCAAACTTCGCCCCGCGAAATTGAAAATCCGATTTCGTCAAATTTGGGCAATTGGTTTAAAAATATTGTTGAAACAGGCTGGCAGAAAATTGAGCAAGGTAAAAAAAGTTTAGAAGACGCAATTTTTCCTGATAAAAATCCAGATTTTGCATTCCGAGGTGGTGGAAGTTCGAGATCGGAATCTCCGTTATCAGGGGGTCAAACTACCATCCGTCAGACATTCCCGGAAGCGGATGTTACTAGGGCAAAGTTGATTGATTTGGGAATGCGTTTGGGGAGGACAACTGTTGCTTTGTTGGTGGCTATCGCCCAACAAAGCGATCGCACTGTCAGAGTTCACGCCCAGTTGCATCCGGCGATTGGCGAGCTTTATTTGCCGCGTAACCTGAAACTGTCGTTAATATCCGATGCTGGCAAAATTTTAGATGAGCTTGAATCGACTGTTCAACAGCAGTGCATTTCACTGGAATTTGAGGTAGAACCCGGAGAGAGTTTTAGTATTCGACTGGCGATCGATGATTTGAGCATAACAGAAAACTTTATGGTATGATTTGGCAATTACTGTTACCACAGCAAATTTATGACCTGGACTGTCATATTGGCTTTAGGGTCTGGAAATCTTCAACAAGGATTTCCTCACATCACGGCGAAGTTGCAAAACCCAGCCAGATCTATCAGTATTCAACAATTCAAAGGAAGCTTGCCACCAGCAGCAGATATTGAGGTGCTGCACAGAAGATGGAAAGCTGCTTGTACCGGACTCCAATCTAGCAGAAGCGATGCTCGAATAAAAGTCAATTATGCCAGCACGACTCACATTTCTGAAACCAATCCTGGCGCTATATATGAAGGTTTAAAAAAAGAGATACAATCGTGGCTGAAAACAGACGATTTTTACAGCCAAATTGAGGTAAAGCTGAGGACACGAATCGGCAATCCATCGGAAGCTGTTGTTCAAATATTTCTAGAGTGCGATGATTCTCAGATTTCTGAGTTGCCTTGGGATGCGTGGAATTTTCGGGAAGAATACCGCCAGAGTGAAATCATCCGCAGTTCGTCCGAGTATACAATACCACCTCAACAGGAAACTAAAGCAGGAATAGATATACCTTCTAGAGGCAGAATTTTATGTGTTTTAGGTAACAGTAAGGGAATAAATGTTAAAAAAGATCGAAGAATTATTGAAAAAAATTTGGGCGATCGCTGCAAATTAGAGTTTTTAGACAATCCGACACCGGATGAGTTTAACGATCGCCTTTTTGATGAAAAAGGCTGGCAAATTTTCTTTTTTGCCGGGCACAGCAACAGCGATGACAATGCTACAAACGGACGGCTGCAAATCAATCAAAATCCTACCAACAATACTGTCACAGTAAACGAATTAAAATTAGGTGTAAAGCGAGCGAGTACCAAAGGCTTGCAGTTGCTAATTTTTAATTCTTGTTCGAGTTTTGGATTGGCAGCAGATTTGGTGGCCCAGAATCATCCTTTGCCGTCAATAATTGTGATGCGCGCACCAATTCCAGACAAAATTGCTCACGATTTTGTGAAGTCTTTGTTTAGATATTTGGCGGAGGGAGAGCCTTTGTTTTTGGCCATGCGAAAAGCTAAGGATTATTTGCTGCGCTGGGAATCTCGATTTCCGGGCGCTAGCGGGATTCCGGTGCTATGTCAGCATCCAAATTTTGAGGAATTAACGTTACCGGGATGCGGCGCAAGTAAACCTTTGATTTCAGCAGCGGATGGTGTGGCGGGCGATCGACCAAACAAACAACCCTTAATTCTTCCAATGGATTGGATGCAGCGGGCGGCAAAAAGTTTAGGTATTACCGCTATCAGTTATATGTTAATGGGCCCGATACTTGGCCGCGTTGTCAATGAAATTGGAAAGACAAGCCACCGTCAAGGTCAACTATTAATCGCTGAAAGATGCTACCAATTAGCAACTTTACTAAATTTAAATTATGCCACACCTCATTATAACTTAGCTGTGTTGTATGAGGATTTGAATGAAAAAGAATACGCGCAAAAATTAATGAAGGATGCAGCGCGGCGGGGTTCTGCTGAGGCGAATTCTCAATTATCTCGATCGCTGATTCTCAACAATCAACCTCAAGAAGCTTTAAAATTTATCGCTCGCTGTTTAGAACATACTGAATATGACGGAGTAAAAGCCGCTTGTTTTAAAAATCGCGGCTGGGCGCGGTTTAAACAAAAGCAATATGACGCTGCTGAAGCAGATTTAAGAATAGCAATAGGATTCAGAGGCGATAGCCCTGAAGCTCAATGCCTTTTAGCACAGGTTCTCGAAATCAAAGGTAAGCCACAAGCAGCCTTAGAAGCCTGGAATCAGGCGCTTAAATATTCAGATTACCGCGTGCCGAAACAAGATGAATGTATCCAGATTGCCCAGCAACGTTTACAAGCAAAAGGAAATATCAAGTGAAAATCAGGATTGCAGTTTTTATAGCATTAAGCTCGATCGCAACTACCGCACTAGCAGCGAGTAACAGAATATCCAACGGACTGATTATCCATAGTAGTGGAGAAGTTGCGATCGAGCGCCAAAACGGCCGAATTGTTCGCCCTACCAGCGGTACGCTGATTTATCCTGGAGACAAATTGCGAACAGCACAAAACGCCCAACTGACGATCCAATGTGCAGATTTGGGAATTAAGTCGATCGCACCGGGTGAAAATCAATTGAATAGCTGTTTGTTAGCCAAAGAAGAGTCGAAATCTGATTGCAGCGCCGACTTGATTAAATGTCCCGATCGCGGCGATGATAAAATTAGCTGGAATAGCGCGCCAATTCCTTATATAATCAGTCCGAGGCGGACGCAATTGCTCGACAGCAAGCCTATTTTGCGCTGGAATCCGGTTGCTGGTGCGACTAGCTATAAGTTGAGCCTCCGCGAAAATGGAGCGAAATTAAACTGGGAAATGACTGTTAGCGGTACTGAGGCTGTGTATCCGGGGGAACCAGCGCTGAAACCGGGTATTAAGTACAGATTGATTGTCGAGGCGAATACGGGCGTTTCTTCTGAAAGTGCCGTGGGAGAGGGAGATACAGAGTTTAGCTTGCTGGATGAGAAAGCAGTTGAGGGGGTGAAGGAGGCTGTGGGGGCGATCGAGCAACAGGTACCTAACGAAAACGCCCAAAAATTAGCAATTTCCAACCTTTATCTTAACACAAACTTGATTTCCGAAGCAATAGAAATTTTAGAAAATATACAAAAAGCAGGAGTGGAAACACCGCCAATTAATCGAGCATTGGGCGATCTGTATCTGGAAAAGCTACAACTGGTTCCGCAGGCGGAAGTCTACTATTCCAAAACGATTAATACGGCGAAACCTGACGATATTGAGGAGTTGACAGCCGCTCGATACGGATTGGGACAAGTTCATTCAGCGATGAGAAATAATCTGGAAGCTATGAAATATTTGCGAATGGCAAAAGATGGATATACAACTTTGGGAGATTTGCCAATGGCGGAAAAGGTAGAGAAGCAATTGCGAGATTTGCAAAGGAGGGAACAGAGGAAATAGTAACGGGCTGTGACGTTAATTCCGGCAGAATTTGTGACGTTAATTCCGGCAGGGAATGAATTCCCTGCCTCAAAGCAAAAGTCCACTCAAGTGGACTGATATCATAGTCCTGGACACACTGCAACGTAATTCTGTCATTCTGAGTGAAACGAAGAATCTCAGACCTTTGCCACACCGTTACCATGCGTCCAGGACTGTATCAAACTTTTTTCTTTCTACAATCCTCTTCAGAGGACTTTCGCTATTAGCCAGGGAATTCATTCCCTGGCGGACTTTGGGACTGTCAGAGGGCGCTGGTGGGCTTTCGCAATTATCAGAGTGAACTAGATATCATCTACTAAGAAAAACCATGAAATCAACACACAAAAAAACCCGCTTTTTCCTCACCTTCCTCTCATTTACCGCCTTAGCAACTTGGGAAATCGGACTTTTCACCCCATCCCAAACAGCCACGGCCCAAATTACTCCCGCTGCTGACGGCACAAATACTCAAATCACCCCGAATGGCAATCAATTCAACATCCAAGGCGGCCAACAATCCGGCGATAGCAATAATTTGTTTCACAGTTTCCAACAATTTGGTTTAACTCAAGGACAAACGGCCAATTTTATCTCAAATCCCAATATCCGCAATATTTTAGGGCGAGTTGTCGGCGGCGATGCTTCGCTGATTAACGGCATAATTCAAGTTACGGGCGGCAATGCTAATTTATTTTTAATGAATCCGGCGGGGATTGTTTTTGGTGCAAATTCTAGTTTGAATATTCCCGGTTCTTTCACGGCGACTACTGCAACAGGAATCGGTTTCGGCAACAATTGGTTTAGTGCTGCTGGTACGAATAATTATGCACAGTTAGTCGGAAGTCCGAATACTTTTGCTTTTACAAATCTACAGCCGGGAGGAATTATTAATCTTGGTAATTTGGCGGTGAAGCAGGGACAAAATTTAAGTTTGTTGGGCGGCACGGTTTTGAGTACCGGACAACTTGCTGCACCGGGAGGAAATATTACTGTGGCGGCGGTTCCGGGTCAAAGTTTAGTTAGAATTAGCCAGCCGGGAAATTTATTGAGTTTGGAAATTCAACCGCAATCTGTGGCTGGGAGTTTGCCGCAAAGTTGGGTATTGCCAGTTGCATCTTTGCCTCAGTTGTTGACTGGTGGTGGGGGAAGTGCAACGGGTGTAACAGTTAATGCTCAAGGGCAAGTTGAGTTAACTGGTTCTGGTTTGCAGGTAGATGATGGAGATGTGGTTGCTGGGGCATATACGGGTGCATCTCTCAAGGTAGATACGACTTCGGGTACGGGAAATATTATTTTTACTGGAGATATTACAATCACAAGTCCAAATGCAGCTTTTGCTGATGCTACTACAGGTGATGATTTTATATTGGGGAGTTCGCGATCGCTAATTTTGCGATCGGGCGGCAGCATTCAAACAGGAAACATTACTTTGGCAGGTAATTCTAATAAGGTAGGCTCTGTAATTCTGAAAGCTACAGGCAACCTTAAAGCGGGAACGATTAGGGCAGGCGTGTTGGAAGGCGATGCTGGTTCTATATCTGTGACTGCTGAGGGCAATATTTCAACAGGATCACTTTCTACTACAGTTACTTCTTCTAAAGGCAATGGCGGTGATATTAGTGTTAATACAGGTGGCAGCATTACTATTACAGGAAGTATAGATTCTTCCTCACCCAGCGGAGCGGGTGACATTAATCTCAAAGCAAAAAACGATATCTCCCTCATGGGTATACGAAGTTATGCTGCGGGAGGCGGCAGTTTACAACCTTTAAACAATGGCGGCAACATTACCGTTATCAGTGAAGGGGGAGCTATTAACTTGGGAGGGGGTGTTTTATCCGATTCTAATAATGGTGTTAGTGGTAATATAACGATGGAGGCTGGTACTGAAATTAGTCTTAATGCCAATAGCATCAGCGCTGGTAGTCCTCAAAGCCCAACGGGCGGGAATATTACGCTTAAAACTACCAATGGTGACATTATAGTTTCTCCTGGTCAGCTCGATACGATTGGGAATACTCCTGGCAATATTTTTCTATCCAGTGGAGGTGCAATCTCTATTGGCTCAGCAAACTCAATAGCACCCTCCATAGATGCCAGATCTCCCAGCAGTGGTACAGGGGGAAATGTAACCCTTTTGGCTAATGGCGATATTAACCTTCTCAGCATCTCAGGAATTTACATACCAGGCGATGCTGGTGGCGGTAATATTAGCCTCACTAGCATTAACGGTAAAATTAATACAAGCATTCTCAATACTGAAGCTAATATCAGCGGCAATGCTGGCAATATCACGCTCCAAGCTGACAAGGGCATAGAAACACCTAGTGAACTACCAGGATATAACTTAGATTTATTATCTGCTCGCTCTCCTAATGGAAATGGTGGTAACATTACTCTATCTACAACCAACGGAAATATTCAGATAGGTAGTGCTAATTCTACGGGAAAATTGCAGAGTGGAAATATTAATGTAACCGCCATTAGTGGCAATGTTACTACTCGTGGGATTCAAACAATTAGCAATCAAGACGGCGGCTCTATCACCATTAAAAGCGGTGGTGCGATCGATACTACGGCCGGAATTCTCAACGCGATCGGCGGCAACAGCGGCGGCAATATTTCCCTCGAAGCTGGAACCAACATCAGTACGGCAGGAATTGGTAGCGCTTTATTATTAAGCGGATTCAATGCCAATAGCGGCAATCTTCGCATTCAAAGCGGCGGTAATATTGACACAACTGCCGGCCCAATTATTACCGCTGCGGCCAATGGTAAGGGTGGAGATATTACCATAAATGCTCAAGGAACAGTTTCGACATCGGATATTAATTCCCGCACTTTCGCTCCCAGTATCACTGTGACTGGTGGCAATATTGATGTCAAGGCAAATGACTCTATTACTGCTAGTGGCAAGATAGAAACTAACCGCAATAACATTACTTTTAACGCTCCGGTAACATTAGGTAACGACCTCTCGGTCAAAATTTTAGAGACTGGCGATATTACTTTTAAATCTACTGTTGACGGGCCTTACAGTCTTAATGTTCAACCCGATGCGGGAAGTGTTGATTTTGGTGATGCTGTGGGAAGTGTCTCTCCCCTCAATACCGTCAATATTCAAGATGATATTCCCGAAAATTCCGGTGCAATTAACATTATTACTACGAATAATATTACCACCCAAAATATTACCTCACCCGCCGGAATTTCTTTGTTTAGTGAGAACGGAGAAATCATAACGAAAAATCTCAATGCGACTTCCCCTAAGAATGGCGGTAATATCGCTTTGAGCGCTGGAACTAATATTGCTGCAGGCGATATCAATACCTCGTCTGCTGGTAATGGCGGCAGTATCTTGCTCGACGCTACCGGAAGTATTACTGTTGGTAAAATTGACTCTTCGGCGGAGGGGAATGCAGGGAATGTCACGGCTTATAACCGCAGTGCTTCTGGCAATATTACTGTGAATCAAATTAATGCTCAGAGTCAGGGCAGCGGTATCGGCGGAAATGTGGAGATTCAGATGGGAATGTTTTTTCGATCGCCCAATTCGTTTGCAGATAGAAACGGCATCAATGCTAGCATTTCTACGGCTGGAAATCCTGGAGATAGCAACGGCGGTACTATAATTATCCGCCACGGAGGCGCAGGATTAACGCCGTTTATTGTGGGTGATTCTGCTATAAATGGAACGGCGGGTGCAATTACTAGAGGAAATAGTAATCCCATACAAACAATTTTGCCCGATCGCGAATATCTTTATACTCACAGACAGGATGGCGATCGCATTCAAATTATCTCCGTACCGCCACCAATAGTTGCACCGACAGCCGCAGCTACTCCCACGCCCGCACCGACACCCGCAGCTACTCCCGCGCCTGCACCGACAGTCGCAGCTACTCCCACGCCTGCATCGACAGCCGCAGCTACTCCCGCGCCCGCACCCGCACCCGCAGTCGCAGCTACTCCCACGCCTGCACCTGTGACTGTGGCTCCCGCGCCTTCCCCAACACCGACTCCAGCGCCCGTAAGCACACCCTCACGGCAACTCCCACCGCGTTTACCCGTCGCACCATCCCCAACACCCGAAAGCTCGATCGCACCTTCGGCAACACCCGAAAGCCCGATCGCACCTTTCCCAATTCCCCAAAT
>JARCMA010000290.1 GCA_030248405.1 Microcoleus sp. MP8IB2.171 | reverse complement strand
CACCATCCCCAGCCCAGCCTGCCGCCACATCCCCGACGACAGCATCCCCAGCCGCAGCATCCCCAGCCGCAGCATCCCCGGCCCAGCCTGCCGCGGCATCTCCCCTGGGAAGGCCTGCACGGGCCGCCGACGGTTTCTATTACGTTGTCACCGATTACACAGACGAAAAATCGCTGCAGCAAGCCAGAACCGCAGTTCCCGATGCCTACGTGCGGAACTTCTCAAAGGGTGTCAAGATCCAAATGGGGGCTTTGAACGATCCTGCCTCAGCAGAACGTTTGGTGAAAGAACTCCAAGAAAAAGGGGTGAAGCCACAATACTATCAGCCATAAATTAGGTAAAGGGTGAAAAACTTTAACTAAATTGTTAGACAAAGCTAGACAATGAGGAATGTTTTGTCTAACACAAAATTGGTTTTGTAATTGTCAATTCCCAGTCCTAAATCTAAAATTTAATAAAATCGGGAGACGGGCAAAATGGGATTATTCGATCGCCTATGGCGAGTGATTC
Organism: Microcoleus sp. MP8IB2.171; assembly: GCA_030248405.1. Classification (GTDB taxonomy): domain Bacteria; phylum Cyanobacteriota; class Cyanobacteriia; order Cyanobacteriales; family Microcoleaceae; genus Microcoleus. The sequence continues at coordinate 13,136 of JARCMA010000290.1, read as the reverse complement.
GAGCCAATATTAACAGTTTGGTCGGGGCAGCAGAAGACCCAGAAAAAATTCTGGAACAGGCTGTAATGGATATGCAGGAAGATTTAGTGCAGCTCAGACAAGCTGTGGCAGGGGCGATTGCAGCTCAAAAACGCACTGAACGCCAATGTTCCCAAGCTGAGTCTACAGCAGCAGAATGGCATCAGCGGGCGCAGCTAGCTTTGCAAAAAGGCGAGGAAAATTTGGCGCGGGAAGCTCTGACGCGCAAGAAATCTTATCAAGAAACGGCAACGGCGATGAAAGCCAGTCTCGGACAACAGAACGCTGTTGTGACTAAACTTAAAGAAAATATGCGGACGCTCGAAAGTAAAATTTCCGAGGCAAAATCTAAAAAAGATATGTACATTGCCCGAGCTCGATCGGCCGCATCGTCGGAAAGGCTTCAAGAAATGATGGGCAATCTCAGTCCCGGCAGCGCTTTGAGCGCGTTTGAACGGATGGAAGAGAAAGTCATGCAGCTAGAAGCTCGCTCCGAAGCAATCGCAGAACTCGGAACTAATGATTTAGAAAAGAAGTTTCTCTCTCTCGAAGGTGCCGATGATGTGGATACCGAGTTGGCGGCGATGAAAGCACAAATGCTTCCGGGCAACAATACACCCAAATTGCCACCGAGCGATCCGCCCGCATCCTGAACCCCAGGCAACAGAACAAGACTCGGGACGAGCAAAAACTTCTCAACAGCCTAGCTAGAGATGGCTCGAAGCCTGTTGGGGAATTCTCGGATCGAAGTTAAACTCAATAGATAGGTGCATGAATAAGCTTGCCTGCATCACATTACTCGATCGCTTTAAACTGGATTTATCTGTCTGCAAAAATTGCCAAAAACTAAATCGCACTAAAAATCTGACAAGAGTGAATTTCACAACTGCGGGCTAGGGCTATCAAGCCTGCTTTCCGCCTACTTCGTACACCTCACCCAGGAAAAATAGCATTATGGGATTATTTGACCGCATTAGCCGAGTCGTCAAAGCCAATCTTAACGATCTGGTCAACAAAGCTGAAGACCCGGAAAAGATTTTAGAACAGTCTGTTACGGATATGCAGGAAGACTTGGTGCAGTTGCGTCAGGCCGTTGCCAGCGCGATCGCCACTCAAAAGCGCACCCAGACTCAGTACAATCAAGCTGAATCTCAGTCTAACCAGTGGCAGCAGCGCGCTCAGCTAGCCCTGCAAAAAGGAGACGAGACTTTGGCCCGGGAAGCGCTAGTTCGCAAAAAGTCTCACGCTGAAACGGCGGCTACGCTGAAAGCCAGTCTGGATCAGCAATCGACTCAGGTGGAAAGTCTCAAGCGCAACTTGATCGGTTTGGAGAGCAAAATTTCCGAAGCTAAGACTAAGAAGGATATGCTCAAAGCGAGGATATCCGCTGCTAAGGCTCAGGAACAGCTCAACAATACCATTGGCACCTTGAATACTGGCAGTTCTATGGCGGCTTTTGATCGCATGGAAGAAAAAGTTTTGCAGATTGAAGCTCGCGCGGGGGCTTCGGCAGAATTGGCGGCCGGCGGCAGCAATTTAGAGGAACAGTTCCGCTTGCTCGAAAGCGGCGGTGACGTTGACGACGAGTTGGCTCAGATGAAAGCTCAACTGACGGGGGGCTCTGTGTCTCAAGGTCAATTGCCGGCAGCGGGTAAAACGGCAGCAGCTAGTAGCTCGGAGTCGAGTCCGGTGATTGACGCTGAGTTGGAAGAATTGCGATCGCAGCTCAATAAAATGTAGTAATCTCTATCAAAATTTACCTATTTCTCAGATCGCAGGTTTGATAGAATGCTCCGCCGACCTACAGGGCTAGCTTGGGAGGTCGGAGTTTTTTTTAGTCATTTTTAGATGCACAAAACATGGTTATTGTCAACTATCTTTATATTGAGTTAAGGAATTAAGTGTTTAAAAAGTGATAGAGTAATTTTATTCCTTGCAAGAGGGCTACCGTCAGGATGCAATGCTTGCCGATAGCGGGATTTTTGATTCAGCCGAGTTGCGGTATCCGATGCAAGCGCACCGACGACAAACAAGGAGTTTTGCAGGTGACGCCGTTTGTGGATTTTGGCAATGTTTGGAATCCCAGGGAAAGCGCGGTTTTGGAAGCGAATACTTTGCTGTCAGCGGGATTGCGGCTGCGGTGACTGTACGGCGAAAGGTGGAATGCTCGCGGAGGCTGGGGAATTCCTTTGATTGATATTAAGTCGAGCAACAGGAGTTTACAAGAGCGCGGGCTGTATTTTTCTGTATAATTCACACCTTTTTAGGAAAGCAGTCGTTTTGCCCTTGGCGAAACTGAGCAATTCCGCTATATAGTAATAAGTATCATTTGGCACTCCTCTGTAGCTGCCAAGAGTGCATTTTACTGATAATCTTTAAATTAAACTATGTCTAAGGTGCGGTTGCTGCTTTTAAGTTCTTTTGCTTCCGGTTTTGGGCTTTGCTCAATCATTTTGGCGATGTTTACGATGAGTTCCAGGCTGTCGTTTACGTCTTTTTTTACATTTGTTTTAACTTTGGTGTTTTTTGGAATTAATCTGGTTTTTGCTTTGCATTATTATACATCACTTACTAAGCAATTGAGTGTTAAAAATAAAAGGAAAGCGAGAATTTAGCGGTTGTGAAGCAGAAGCGGGAAAAGGCATGGAGACTTCTTTATGGAATTTGAATGGAATCAAGGAAAACGCCTCTGGGTTAGGAAAACTATCTAGCTGTAAGCCATAATTATAGAGAATACCCTGAAAACCCTGTGACTTTAGTCCAGGGATGAAAGGGCGTCGCAGGATTTATCCTGCCTATTAAATATACCAATTGCACAAATGTCTGGCAAGCGCTGCTCTCGTCAACAGAGTCGAAAGTTGCGAATTTTGAGAAATCAAGTATCTAGCTTAACAGCAGTACGGATGCTCAAAATAATTAATCACAACTAATACTAAGATTCTGAGCCTATTAAATCGTCAGTAACAGACGCTAAAAACCTACCCCCGGACTGGAGGAAAGTCACGACTGAGGAAGCTCCTTGTAAGACGCTTGATAGCAGACCGCCATTTTTGGCAAAAGGATTGCGCCCGGAAACCCTAGCAATAGGGATATTAAGGCTGAAAAGTCTTAAGAATCCCCGTCGCTTTAGCGCGGGGAGTGTCACCGTCAATCGATTTTAGATTTTAGATTTTAGATTTTAGAGGCGACCCCACGGATAAATGCGGGGGCTTGAGGATTTGAGATTTTAGATTTTGGATTGATTCCACGGATAAATCCGGGGGCTTGTACCATCAAGAAATTCTTGGTCAATTAAAGTCTAATTATTTAGGAGGTCTGCCTGGAAACAAGAGTGACATAGTATGAATTTGCTAAGAGGCCGATCGCACTAAAATGACTGTACAGTCGCACCCGCGCGCGACAGCTTCCGGGATATTCCCGTGAATCACCTGCTTTAGCAGCCCTTCACGGCTCGCTCCCAGGACGATCGCATCGCACTGATCGTTCTGAGCCAAATCAATTAAAGCATCAGAAACCGATTTAGCGCAAACCGAAGTCGCTATTATCGAACAGCTAACCCTGCGCTTGATAAACTCCGCTGCTTGCTTTAATTCTCCCCGATCTGGTTCTGCAACAGAAGGCTGATGAACCTGACACAATTTAATCTCCGGTACAGCACTCGCAGCCACCAAAGCAGGTAGCAGCCGCAAAGCCGCAGCTTGCTTGTAACCGCCGCGAATAGGCACCAACCAACGGTGTAAACCCATCAGCGTGTGCAGCCCCAATTCTGGCCCTGGAATGTCTGAATTCGGCGGGGCAAATTCACTCTCAGGAATCGCTGATAAATCTGAGGCGATCGCCAATGTGGGATTATCTGCACCCTCAACTCCTTCGGCATTGAATTCCCATTCTATAGACGTAGATTTCCGCCCGCTGAAAGTGGCGGAAAACTCATTTTTCTTGCGTTTTGCTAATAGTTTTTCGCTCCACTTCACCAAAACCACTTCGCAGCCTGCTTGCCGAATTACGGTATCGACAACATCGCCAAAAATGCGTCCTTTTGTGGAAAATTCGCCTTGCCAGCCCATCAAAATTAAATCGATATGTCGCTCCTTTATTGTCTCTAAAATCGCGTTAGGTACGTCGTGCGCTACCCGTATTTGGGTGTGTACTGGCAAGTTCCAATTACGAATAATTCGTTCTGCTTGTTGCAGCAGGCGGCGGCTTTTGGTTGTCCGCACTGCGCTTTCGGAGGGGGAACTGTTGCGCGGTACTAAGATGATTTGCAGGCATTCTAATTCGTAATTGCGATCGCGCGCAATCGCCGCCGCCAGCCGCAGCAAAGCGGGGGCTGTTTGGGGGTTGGAAAGTGGCACTAATAAGCGGCCGTTTCCGACTTGCGGAGCTCTGGTTTGATAGACAACATAGGAAGGTTCTGGATGCGGGCCCTGGGTTGTTTCTCCGCTGAGGCGATCGGATTCAACTCGGATAATGTCGCTGCGGGTAATAATTCCCACCAAACGCCGGCCTTCTACGACTGGCAAGCGGCTGATATTGTAGTTATTGAGCCTGTACAATACCTCGCTTAAAGTATCCCTTGCTTTGACTGCGATCGGCTGTACAGTCATAAATTCTTTGAGCAGGGAGTTGCCGGACAAATCGCGATCGCTGGCATTTGCCAAATCGGTTTGACTGACAATTCCGACTAATTTCCCATCTTCAACTACTGGAAATCCTCGGTGGTGCGATCGCGAAAAAGCCTGCATCACTTCATCAAAAGTCAGTAGACTCGAAAGAGTTTCAACTCGGCGCTGCATCACGTCATCTGCGTGCAAGTCGCTCAAAGTATTGCTCGCAGCTTTTGCCTTTGTCAGTTGAATGCCGTTAAAATCCAAAAGGCGATCGTAAAGCGAGCCACTGTCCACCTTTTCCGCGACCAAATAAGCAACTACAGAACAGATCATCAAAGGCAGCACTAATTTGAAATCCGCCGTAATTTCAAACACAATCACTACCGCCGTAATCGGGGCTCTAGAAACCGCGCAAAAAAACGCTCCCATTCCCGCCAAAGCGTAAGTTACCGGCAAACCGACACCCAGGGAATCTGCCTGCACAATGCCCACCATGTGACCGAGTGCAGAACCGAGAACTAGGGCAGGGGAAAACAATCCTCCCGGAGCTCCGGAAGCAGCGGAAATAATTGTCAAAAAAAAGTGAGCTACAAAAGCAATTAAACTTGTTATTCCGCTTGCTTCACCTGTCAACAAAAACTCCCGCAAACCCGTATTGTTACGGAAAGTTTCTGGGAGAAAAGCTATTACTGAACCGCAGATTATGCCAGCTAGAGCCATTCGCGCAGGCAAAGCTAATTTGAGCGATCGCCTGTTAAATTGCAAGCTAGCCATAATCCCTTTGGTGAACAAAGCTCCCAGCAATCCCGCTAAAACTCCTAATAGTATGTAAAATGGGATTTCCTGAGCCTCAAAACTGGTTTGGTACGCGCGAAGGTTCAAATTTAAACTATCGCCGCCCAAAAGCTGCGAGACAACTGCACCGATAAATGAAGCGATAATTGCAGTCCCTAAAGTCAATCCCGAAACGTCGTGCAGCAGTTCTTCAACTACAAACAAAACTCCTGCAATGGGAGCATTGAAACCAGCAGCCAATCCCGCAGCAGCACCGCAAGCAATCAATTGTCGGCGGTAGTCTGGGGAAGTGGGCATCAAGTGACCTATCCAGCCAGCCAAAGATGCTCCTATTTGCACAGTAGGGCCTTGCCTGCCTAAAGTTAAACCGGAACCAACTGCTAAAATAGTCGTCAGAAGTTTGGCCACAGCTACTCGCAAATCTAAGGAAAGATTGACTCCGCCGAGAGCAGCTTTGACATGAGGAATGCCACTGCCGGCAGTTTCGGGAGCAAAACGCTCAACCAAGAAACCTGTCAGCAACCCGCCGCATAAACCGACGCCCGGCAGTAATATCCAAGCTGGGATTAATGTCGAGGTAGCAACTCGCCAACTGCCGAGCCATCCGACTCCTGACTTTAGCAAAACACCGGCCAGTCCGGCCACTAAGCCGATCAGACAAGCTTCAAAAATAGCGAGGCGTTTCGGTCGTAAAAACAGTTGAGATTTGATGACCCTGGAAGGTTCCCTAAATTGTTTAGGGATAGTTATGTACGGCATAAATAGCGTAGATGGCCTGAGAATTGTCTGCTCGATCGCACTTTAGCGAAAAATCGTTCGACTTGGCAAAATATAACTAATTTTTAACCGGAGGTTCACGCAGAGTAACGCAGATGAACTTTACTAATCTGCGTTACTCTGCGATTATTTACCCAATAACCTCTACTAATGTTTTTAAATTCGGCACTTCCAAGTCTGGCTGGCCGCTAGCCGGCAGTGTCGCCCCCAATCCTGTTTTGTCCTGTCTGCGATTTACCCAAACCGTTGAGATTCCCATGGATGCGGCGGGTACAATGTCGTGATATACACTCTGAGCAACGTGCAGCAGTTTTTCGCAAGGAATCCCCATTGTTTCTAGGGCTATTTCAAAGTTGCGAGTTGACGGTTTGTACGATCGCACTTGTTTTGCAGTAATCAACCAGTCGAATTCGACTCTTAAATATTTGGCTGTAACAGCAAACAAATCATCGTCAATATTGGAAATTACTGCCAGTTTGTATTTATGCTTGAGTGCTGTTTCTTGCAAAATATCCCGATATCTTATATAATGATTCTTCTGATTTTCTAGTTCGGCTTCAAAGTCAGCAAAAAGCTCTAAAATTCCGTCATCGCTGAAATCAATTTTCCGATTTGACAGCAAGTGTGGCAAGGCGGGTAATATCCCCCTTTCCCAATCTATCAGAGTGCCGTAGCAGTCAAAACTAACTATTTCAAATTGATTAAATTCTAGCATACTTCGCTCCTAGTTTAGGGTTGATATTCCGCAAAAATCTCAATTTTTCCCACAATATTTTGATTAAATTGAGCCAATTCTTCTGCCGGAATCCAATATTCTTGGTGAATCGAACTGCCCACATTTTGAACCGGATATTTTTTTAAGAATTCTGCCGCCACCCGAAAGCGCGTGACATAGCCAAAATATCCCGATGCTGCATCTCTTGTATTCCAATCTCTCGCGATTTGTATGGCATAGGCTTTGTGAAGTACGGGATAAAAAGTAGGCTGAAAGGATAAGCGTGGCGGAAATGCCATAAAATCGCTTTCTTTAATTAGTTCCATTTCTTTTTTGCCGACGGCTCGGAACAGCGTTACTGTCTCTTGATCTGATATATTGATATTTTTAAACCAAGCTTTCCAACCATCCCAATTGTGAACTATTTTAGCCAATTCAGCGTAACCGGCCGCGCGGGGATGGGAAACATCATTTTCGGTAAGTTCTTTATGCCAAATTTCCGAGTTTTGCAGCGGGGTGCAAACATCTAGATAAGGCACATTTAACTCGTTGCAAACTTGGGCAAACTGCTCGGATAATTTGGCAATCCGCCTTGTGCGATCGGCATCAATAACTGGCGGTGGCCCTACCATTAATACAGGACATATTTCTTTGGCTGACGTGAGAATAGAGCGAGCATTTTCAATTGATTTTTCAACTTCTATGCGGATTTTTTCGTTTTCTAGGTAAGTGTCGTTGACGCCAAAAGAAAATACGATTCTGCCGTCGCTGTAGTGAGGTAAGCGGCAAGAAATTTCGTTGAACCAACGAGTTTCTATATCGGCACTGGTTTCTCCCCTTATTCCTAAATTGTAGTAGGTAATATCGTGTCCTTGTCCGCAAGCGGCAGCGCAAATCCGTCCTGTCCAACCGAGACATTTGGGATCGCAAGTACCGTTTACAAAAGAATCGCCGATAAAACAAATACGCATATTATGTGTGGGAAGTGGGAATTGGTAAATGGGAAATGGGAATTGGTGACTGTTGACTGTTAACAGTTGACTGTTGACTGTTAACTGATGATTGATGACTACTAACAACTAACAACTAACAACTAACAACTGACAACTGACTACTGCCAACTGCCAACTGCCAACTGCCAACTGCCAACTGCCAACTGCCAACTGACTTTAATTCTTGCCGATGACGGACAATCCCTCTACAATTACAGACGGTGTGTGGCAAGAACCGTTCCACTCAGAGTCTCCTCCCAATTCTACTAATTGTTTGAGGACGCTGTAGACGTTGCCAGCTACCATTGTGTCTTTGATTCTGCCGACTATTTGACCTTGTTTGACTCGGTAGCCGAGATCGACATTAATTGAAAAATCGCCGGAAATTCCGGCACTGCCGCCAAGCATTTGATCGACTACAATTCCGTCGTCTAATTGAGCAATTAGATCAATTAACGATCGCTCTCCTGGTTTAATTAAAACATTGAACAAACTCGGTGTGGGATAGCTGCCCAAACCGGGGCGAAATCCGTTGCCGGTGGTACCGCTGCCCAAGGCTCGACCGGTGGTGCGATCGGTATAAAATAGCTGCAACACTCCATTGTTGATAAAGACGATCGCCCGAGTGGGAGTACCTTCGTCATCAAAAGGACAGCTATAAGGCCCGATATCCGGCTGCTGCGAGAGGGTGACAAGCGGCGATGTCACTTGTTGGCCTAATCGATCGTTCCAAGGCGAAGCGCCTTCGAGTACCTGTTTGCCGTTCAACGCCGCACAGACAGTCCCCCACAGTAAATCGGCAGCTTTGGCTGTAAATAGCACCGGCACGCGGCCCGTGGCGGGAGCAACATTCTCTTTCGCCCATTCTAAACGCTGCAAAACCCGCTTGGCGCTGGTGTTTAAGTCGAGGGTGCCACGTTCGGTTTCGCCTTCCCAAATGTTGAGGAAATCTTCGCCCCGCACTAATTCTGCTGATAAGTAACCGCTGAGGGTGGTGTCGGTGTGACTGGAATCCAAGCCTCTGGTGTTCAGCAAGCGGGTGCTTTCGATTTCGCAGTCGAGTTCGGCGGTGCAGAGGCTTTCGGGATAGGCTTGGCGGACGATCGCGATCGCCTCTTTGCCCCAGTTTACTAGCTGTTCGGCTGGCACCGACACTCCGCGATCGGGATAAACAACTTTCTCACCGGTGCCGAGTTCGATGGTTTCCGGTTCGTTTAGTTGCGAAAGCGCGATCGCCCTGTCCACCAAAATTTGCAGTTCCACAGGCCCGTAGGCCACCGCCAAACCCGGCCGCCCATCCCGCCACAGCCGCAGTGCAATGCCTTCTGCTTGGGCGGTTTCTAGCTGTTTGAGGCGGTTTGCTTCAAAAAAGACCGGCCGTGAGAGCGATTGCGATTCCAATACCTCAGCAGCTTCTGCACCTGCTTTGGTGGCTAGTTCTAACAGTTGTTCTGCTGATTGGTGATTGGTCATTGTTGTCGGTGGTAGTTGACAGTTGACAGTTGACAGTTGACAGTTGGCAGTTGGTAGTTGGCAGTTGGCAGTTGGTACTTGGCAGTTGTCTGTTGTCTGTTGTCTGTTGTCATTGGAAGCAATTACCAATTACCAATTACCAATTACCGATTACCAATTACCGATTACCAATTACCGATTACCAATTTTTTGCGATCGATGCCAGAGCGGTTATTGCCCCGCTCGCGACTAAATAGTTAGTTCGTGCAGCAGCCAAAATCCTGCAAAAGATTCCGATTCGGGATTCGACTGAATTGCTAAGAAATGTACTTTTTTTGCTTGCTTTTTAGCGGCTTCAAATCCTTTCGCTTCTCTCTCCGTTGCGGCGTCTCTGAGATTAGCTAAAATCCAGCGATCGTTAGCTCCCGTATCTAATACCAGCCTAGCGGGCGGGCCGCTGTCAAATTTGATAAAAGCCAACTCCAAACCCGACATCCAACCTGCCAGGGCTGTTGCTCTCGACGAGTAGATCATGAGTCCCGGAATTTGCGTTTCCGGGTCGAGGCCTGTCATCGGCAACCCGAAAGCTTCGCCAAATCCGATATCCCACTCGGACATTTCGTCAAAAGCTGCGATCGGCAAACTCACAAACGCCCATTTTTCGCCGATTAAAGCATCCGGCAGCGCAACTGGCGTTTCGGGTATAAATTGAACGGTCGGGTTCACAACCGGTTGATAGCCCGGTTCGGCGGGATAAACGTCTTGCATCCGTTCTTCCAGCCACAGGCTGAGGGCGAGGGTGCGGCGGCTGCAGGCGGCGGGAATGTCCAAATCCTCGCAGGCTTTGGTAATCATGTTCGCCATTTGGCGGCGGAAAAAGCGGATTTTTTCAGGTCGTTTCGGTGCTGCGGCGATCGCCTCTTTAATTGCACCCGCCAGCCACAGGGAATTCACGGTTGAACTGGAGCAAAATTGCGAGTAGCGAAACAGAGATTCGGCCTTGTCGCCTACATTCAGCGGGCTTTCGCAGATCAACACTTCCCATTTTTTTTTCTCTCGCTCGTCTATGATTGGACGGCTGTAAAAGTCGAGTTCCCAAATAGTAGCCATGCCGCGCTGTTAAAAATTAATCCTTTCTCATGTTACCGGACAGCGGGCAAGTTTCTGATTCTGACAATATAAGGCTGATTTTCAATCGCGGGCGATCGCACTTTCCCAAAGATTGCCACTTTCCCTTGCAGCTTCCCGTGTAATTTTTGGCAGCAGTGCACAACCGGAAGCATTAGCAACTCCTCGGAGAACTGTCGCGGAGCAATCTCAACACGCGATCGTTTGTTAAACTTGTGCAAGCCAGGGAAAACAAACAGTATAGCTTGATTCCATGAGACAAATCATTCTCGAAAAGATTGTTTCAACCTTACAACCTTTAGATTTTGCGATCGCTTTGTGGCAAGGAGGTTCAGCAGCCCACGGCTACACCGATGAATGGTCAGACCTCGATATTGCGGTTGTGGTGGAAGATAACTGCGTGGAAGAAACCTTTGAGATTGTGGAAAAAACCATCGCAGAAATTAGCGAAATCGAACTCAAATATCGAGTTCCAGAACCCGCTTGGCACGGTCAATCGCAGTGCTTCTGGCGGCTCAAAGAAACCCCGCCATTCTTGCTAATTGATTTTGCCGTTTTCCGGCGCAGCAGCCGCAACGAATTTCTCGAAATCGAGAGACACGGAAAAGTCCCGATCGCCTTTGACAAAGCAAATCTAATTGTACCCGCTCATTTGGATACAAACCAGCATTTGGCCAAAATGCAAATTCGCTTCAACGAAATAAAAAATCGTTTTGATTTGCTGCAACCTCTGGTAAAAAAAGAGATTTATCGCGGACATTTAGTAGAGGCGATCGGTAACTATCACAATTGGACACTTCTACCCTTAGTCGAACTGTTGGGCATGATTTACCGTCCCCACAGATACGACTTTCAACTCAAATATTTTAGCCGAGATTTTCCGCCCCAAATAGTCGATCGCACCGCACCCCTTTTCTGCATTACCAATCTAGAAGATTTAGCAGCAAAACACCAAACAGCAGAGGCTTTTTTTGCCGAAACCTTACCGCTTGCAGAAAAGCTGATTCAAAACCATCAAAATCAACCCAATTAACAGCCGCCCCAAAAATCAATCCGCCTGCATCAGCGTTCATTAGCGTTCATCAGCGGTTAAAATTAAAAATCAACAAACATCCGCAACTTCCAATCCCATGACTAAACTCAGCGTTAACATCAACAGAATCGCCCTCCTCAGAAACTCTCGAAACATCGGCATCCCCAGCGTTACCGAAGCCGCAAAAACAGTAATTGCCGCCGGAGCCCACGGCGTTACAGTCCATCCCCGCCCCGACGAAAGGCACATCAAAGCTGCCGATGTTTACGACTTAGCCAAAATGCTAACCGTCGAGTTCAACATCGAAGGAAATCCGTTTCAGCCGCCATTTATGGATATAGTTTGCGATGTCAAACCTGCTCAGTGTACCTTAGTCCCGGACGCTCCCGACGTGCTAACATCGGATAGCGGTTGGAATATTCCCGAAAATCGCGATCGGCTCTTACCAATCATTGAAAAATTAAAAAATAACGGCATCAGAGTCAGCTTGTTTATGGACGCAGATGCTGCTCTCATGCCGCTAGCAAAAGAAGTTGGAGCAGATAGAGTAGAACTCTACACAGAACCCTATGCAACTGCTTTTCGCGAAGGTAAAGTAGAATCAGTTGTGCAACAATATGCCTTAGCAGCTAAAGCCGCTCAATCAGCAGGTTTGGGAGTGAACGCCGGACATGATTTAAATTTGCAAAACTTAGCTAAATTTTGCTCAATTCCTGATATCCTAGAAGTATCGATCGGTCATGCTTTAATTGCGGAAGCATTAGAAATGGGCTTGTCCAACACAGTACAAGCTTACCTGAAAATTCTGTCAGGTTCGTAGTACAAATTAACCTCGTGTGGGAGGGCGGGTTTTGCAGTGGTAAACTCGTTTGTATTAGAGATATTAGCTAAATCCGCCCCTACAAACCCTACAGGATCGGGACACGCAAAAAGTGGTTTGACACGCTACAAATATGGTAAGGTGGGGTTTGCAGCTCCCTACATAATTAGCCGATCGTCCAAAACTAGGTAACAGTAGGGGCCGTCACCCCGTGCGGGTACTAGCGGTTTTCTGGTAGCAAGGCAGATCCCGCAGCGAATACACCGTATTTTTTGTACCAAGCTCCTCGGAAAAAGCTTTAATTTTCCTTGACCAAATTACTAATATTCTTGATGTTATTATGCGTAGGGAGTATGATTTAAATGTCCCGACAAACTCAGGCTACTTAGCTCCCGCACTGCCAATCTGCTACTATCAGGTTTTGTGCAAGTACGGGATATTTATGTGTATCCTCTATGCTGCTGTAGCCGATCGCCGGATTTAATCCGGTGAAAACAGGCAAACACAAGTAACCATATACAACTCCTTACCCCCTCCCTCGGAAGTGCGACATGAAAAAACTAATTTTACTGACTGGAATGCTACTCATGATGACGGCAAAATCAGTATTTGCCAGCCCAGTAGCCCCCAAAATTGCGCCGAGCGAGCTGATGGCTGCCTCGGAAATTACAGAAACCCTTAACAAACCCGTTACCTCTGGATCAGTTTCAAACCTCGAACCGATCAAGCGAATGTCAATCGGAAATCCGAGAAACCATCAAATGGTTTCTCGGATTTCCGAGGTTGACATTCGCTT
>JARCMA010000289.1 GCA_030248405.1 Microcoleus sp. MP8IB2.171 | reverse complement strand
GCGCGGGATATTACTGAGAGCAAACAAGCCGAAATCGCCAACAGAAGTCTGGCAGCAATTCTGGAAGCAACGCCGGATTTTGTAGGTATCTGCGACCTCGAAGGACGCGCTGTTTACATCAACAAAGCAGGCAGAAAAATGGTGGGTATAGACGAAAACGAAGATATATCCAACCGACAAGTTCCAGAATTCACGGCAGCGTCAGCCCGCAGCAATTTGAATGAAGGGATCGCCACCGCTGTTTCCGGGGGCGTTTGGAGCGGAGAAACCGCTTTCGTGTCAGCATCGGGACTCGAAATTACCGTCAGCCAAGTCATCATCTCCCACTCCGCACCGGACGACAAACTCACATACATTTCGACTATCGCCCGCGACATCAGCGATCGCAAACACGCTGAAAAAGCCCTGCAACTGTCTCAAGCTCGTTTCGCCGGCATTGTAGAAATTGCCGACGACGCGATTATTTCCGTGGATGCTGAGCAAAAAATTATCCTGTTCAACCAAGGTGCAGAAAAGATTTTCGGGTGGACGGCTGCTGAGGCGATCGGGCAATCCCTGAGCCTCCTTTTGCCCGAAGCTTTTGCCACCCTTCACAGTCTCCTCGTCAGCAATTTTGGCGGCGGCGTTAAACAAGCCCGAAACATGGGCAACCGCAAAGAAATTTGCGCCCGCCGCCGAGACGGTACGCAATTTCCCGCCGAAGCTTCTATTTCCAAACTCGATGTGGCAGGCGAAATCATATTCACAGCTATTTTGCGCGACGTGACAGCCAGCCGAGAAGCCGAAGAATGTGTGCGTCTGAGCGAGGAAAGATATCGATCGCTGGCCATGGCTACCGCACAGATGGTTTGGACAACCAACGCTAGCGGAATCTTCGACAGCCCTCAGCCTGATTGGATAGCTTATACGGGAATCAGCTTTGAAGAGAAGGACAACTGGATACGAGCAGTGCACCCAGAAGACAGCGATCGCACAATACAAGCTTGGAAGCGCGCCATAGAAACAAAAAGTCTCTACGAAGTCGAGCACCGCTTGCGAGCCGCAGACGGCAGCTACAGACACTTCTGGGTGCGGGGCGTCCCCCTTTTGGCAGCCGACGGCAGCGTTCGCGAGTGGGTGGGAACTCACACCGATATTAGCGATCGAGTCCAAGTTTTGGAAGCACTCAAGCAGTCCGAGGGACAGTATCGATGGCAAGCAGCCCAGCTCGAAAAAGCTGTCCACGAGTTGCACCAAACTCAAACTCAACTCATCCAAACCGAAAAAATCTCTTCTCTTGGGCAGCTAGTCGCCGGCGTCGCCCACGAAATTAACAATCCGATTAACTTCATTTACGGCAACATCACCCACGCCAGCCAATACGCCACAGACTTACTCAGTTTACTCCATCTTTACCAGGAGAAATACCCAAATCCCGTCCCAGAAATTGTAGAAGCAGCCGAAGATATTGAAGTTGATTACTTAATGGAAGACTTTACGAAGATTTTGGAATCAATGAAAGTAGGAGCCGATCGCATCCGCGACTTAGTTGTATCCTTACGCAACTTTTCCAGACTCGACGAATCGCAGATGAAGCGAGTAGACATTCACGAAGGCATCGAAAGCACTTTGCTAATTTTGCAGCACCGAATCAAAGCTAATGTACTTCGCCCCGCTATTGAAATTATCAAAGAATACGGGGATTTTCCAAAAGTCGAGTGCTATGTAGGTCAGCTAAATCAAGTATTTATGAATCTTTTAGGAAATGCGCTCGACGCCCTCGAAGAGTACAACAGCACTCATTCTTCAAAAGAAATATATGCTCGTCACAACCGAATTCGGATTAGCACAAGTGCGAATTCAGACACAGTAACAATTCGGATTGCCGACAACGGCATGGGAATCAATCAAGAAGTTATTAGCAAGTTGTTTGACCCCTTTTTCACTACTAAACCCGTCGGCAAAGGCACAGGCTTGGGACTGTCAATCAGCTATCAGATTATAGTTGAAAAACACCGAGGCAAATTGCAGTGTATTTCCGCCCCCGGCGAAGGTGCAGAGTTTGTCATCGAGATTCCCATTTGCCAGGAAGTATCAGCGCTGCCCGCCGAAAATACAAAGGAAATGGTCAGTAGCCAGTAGTCAGTTGACAGTTGACAGTTGACAGTTGGCTGTTGGCTGTTGGCTGTTGATAGTGGGCAGTTGATGGTTGATGGTTGTCATTAATCATAAATTTCTCAACGTCTCCCCATCTCCCCGTCTCCCCATCTCCCGTCTCCGTCGCTCGATCGCCCTAAATCGAAATAATTCTTTCCAATAAAAAAGTAACAATCCAATTAACTTTGACAAATTCCCTTGAAAATGCCTGTAAACCAACTTTCTGCAACAACAGCCCCCCTCCAAACACCGACACTCGACTTTGACATAGCCATCGTCGGAGGCGGCATAGTCGGGGCCACCTTAGCCAGCGCTTTAAAAGATTCTGGATTCAAAATCGCAATAATTGAAACCCAACTCCCCGCAGCCGCCGCAGCCAAAAAACAAGCCTATGCAATCACCCTGCTATCAGGAATGATCTTAGAAGGTATCGGCGTGTGGGAGCAAATATTGCCGCAAATCACCACCTTCGAGCAAATTAGCCTCTGCGACGGCGACTATCCCGGTGTTGTCCAATTCCACCGCCCCGACTTGGGAAATACTGGCAAATTGCCCGTACCAAAAACAGCTTTAGGTTATGTCGGCGAACACCGAGTAATGCTGTCAGCTTTGCAGGAATGTTTGGAAAAAAACCCTAATTTTAGTTGGGTTTGTCCGGCGGAAGTAGTCGAGGTAAAATATTCAACTCATTGCGCCGAAATAGAAGTCAAACAACACGGCGAAACTCGCACAATTCGCACCAAATTATTAGTCGCCGCCGACGGTTCGCGATCGCGCATCCGCACCGAAGCCAACATCAGCACTCGCGGCTGGAAATACTGGCAATCCTGCGTTGCTATCACCATTAAAGCAGAAAAACCGCACAATGATATCGCCTTTGAGCGCTTTTGGCCGAGCGGCCCGATGGGAGTCTTACCATTACCGGGGAACCGTTGTCAAGTAGTTTGGACAGCACCGCACGCGGAAGCGAAAGATTTGCAGTCAATGGATGAAAAAGAGTTTTTAGATTTGTTAGAACATCGCACGGGCGGGATTTTAGGGCGTTTGGAATTGGAGAGCGATCGCTTTTTATTTCCCGTGCAGTTAATGCAGAGCGATCGCTACGTTTTGCCCAGATTAGCGCTAATTGGGGATGCGGCTCACTGCTGCCATCCCGTCGGCGGCCAGGGATTAAATATGGGCATTCGAGACGCAGGGGCGATCGCCCAAATCTTGCAGCAAGCGCACCAAAAAGGCGAAGACATCGGCGACTTGCGAGTATTGAAACGGTATCACAACTGGCGCAAAAAAGAAAATTTAATCGTGTTAGGATTTACCGATTTTCTAGACAGATTATTTTCCAATACTTGGCTGCCAATTGTAGCATTTCGCCGCTTCGGATTGTGGTGTTTGCGAACAATTCCCCCAGTGAGGTTT
>JARCMA010000037.1 GCA_030248405.1 Microcoleus sp. MP8IB2.171 | reverse complement strand
ATAAAAACTAACTCTGCTTAAATGTTTTGTAGGCACTCAATAATTATTCTCCAATATACCATATTCTACTAATATAAATTTTAGATGCGTTCGCCCTGGTAGCCTCCCTTTCACGGGATTAGGACGTAAAAAAACGGCTTTCCAACCAAAATCGGCTATTCGTTGTAATTCCGATACCATTTCTTCTGGCGCGTGGGGATTGACAACTCCTACCCCTCGCAAAATTTGCGGGTTGTAGCTGCAAAAATCCCACAGCCAATTATTATAAGCGCGAACAAACGCACCTGCTAATTGGGGAGCCATCGCATCTATACCAATAATCCACGAGAAATAAGTGGGATAAATAAACGCAATATCAACCCCCATTTGGTGCATCGCTTGTACGTGAGATTCTGGATCGAAGTTATTCAGCCAAGATCGAGGATGCGCTGCGATCGTTTGTTGACCGGCTTCCCAACGAAGGCGATCGGAAATTGGATTGACGATCGATTCACCTTTAATTTTTAGATCCGGAGATAGGGCAAAACTTTTAAACGCAGGTTCGAGATAATCTAACCACATTTGGTGCGGTTCGTAAATGTGAGAATCGGCATCAATAATGTGGTATCCGTTGAGCATATACCCTCCTATAGCCAAACAGGTATCGGATTAAGCATTTCTTCTGCGATCGCTTTTTCTACCCAACCCAATTGCACCGGAACCTGATAAAGTCGTCCTGGTGCAAGTCGTTTCCAAAAATGACGCATTCCCGGAACGATTACTTTTACTACTCTTAACCCAATATCGGGGCGAGTTTGGTCGAGAACTAGCATTTCCATTCCTTTTTGTTCGACAATTTGCTGACAAAGCTTGATGTCGTCTAGCAAATCGCTGTTATCAATGTGAGGATAATCAGAATATACTTTGGCAGGGATTTGTGAGGATGGAACTAAATAAAGTTGATTCTGCAACGTAGCTGTTTTCCACCAATTGATTACGGGCGTATCGGCAGAAGTAGCATATTGAGTTGTACCATCAGCATTAGCTGTTAAGACAGGTGGAAGTAGTTGATTGACTTCGGTAAGCGCTCTCTGCACTGCTAATTTAGGATCGAAGTGGGCACCGAAACCTAAGATAATATCTTCAACGTCGCGATCGCATCTGCGACTAATCGCAGCGAAAGCAGGAATATTCAGATCGCTAGTAATATCGAGTACCCAAATTTCGCGATTTATTGAGAGGTAATAATTTACCAAATCTTGAAAATACGGCTCATCAAAACTCTCTAAATCTACCCTGGGTTTGGTAATGCGATTGTACAACCACAGGGCTACGCTATCTCGCTCTACCAATTCCATAAAGCCTTGTAAAATAGCTTCTTCCAGCGTATTACCCGCCGCACAACCGTTAGTATCTGCCCAACAATCAGGATGCGGTGGCTGAGGATAACCAAAATAACAATAGGCTGTTGGTAAATACTTGAAGTCTTGGTGAGTCAAAGACCAAACGGGTGTCCAGTCAATTCCTCGCCTTTCGTCAAAGGGTGCGGGAACGCGCTGGAAAAAACTACCGCATTTGGCATTCCACTCTATTCTGTTTTCGTATTGACTCTCGCTAAAATTCATGCAATGATTGGGATGAATGGCTCTATCTCCCAATTGTTGATAGCTACTTTTGATTGTGCATTCATCTCCCTGAAAAACACCAGAGTAGCGTTCGATCGCTTCGCAAAAAGCACTGGCTTTTGCTTGAGCATCTGTTCTTCCTTTCCCCGCACTTCTGCCTCCCAAATTCTGTTGTAAAAAACTGAATTCATCAAACATGGAAGCAAAATGATGCTTAGCAAAATAAGTGGGAGTTAAACCATTAGAGTTGCGGGATAGTTTTCCCAACTCTCGCACAACTCCCGTGATGGGGCTAAGATGGTGTTTGTATCGCTCAAAAGTTTCTTCTGGTGAAACGCAACGGTGTCCCCCATCAGCGATAAACTTTTTTTTGCGGCTGCCAATTACTACAGGTAAAGGCTTACGATGCTCTGGTTTAAGAATGCCGCAACAATTACATTGAGGGCGTTTTATTAATGGGTGCTTTCTGGTTTCCGATGTTAGGATGTCATGGGTAATTAGCACTCCTTCCAGAGATTTATTTTCTCCCTGTATAATCCATTTCAGGAGTTCCGTTGCTGCCATTGTCAGGGCAGTTTGTTGCGTTGATGGCAATTCAGCTAGGGGTGGTGTTAGTGGGAATGAGCTATTTCTGCGTCGTTGGATAAAGTTTTCGATCGGTCGGTTGCCTTCCAAGCGTTGAGACAAACATTCCCAACAACCTGTTTGGGGAGTATGAAAAATCGGCCCAATCCAGAGCGACGTTCCGATCGGTTTAACCAACATCCAAGGACGCGATCGCATCTGATTTTCTTGATTAATTTCTTGCAGTTCTGCACGCAAATAATCGTCAGTTAGAACAACTTCAAAATTTGCGTCTTCAGCGACTTGAATATGTAATGAATTAAGAATATCAATAAAATCCGAATCCGCTAGCGATCCTAAAGCTTTGACTTTAACTTTAGTTTCTTGCAAGCGACGATCGGCATCTTTAATATTGACATTCAAATGCTCAACAAATAAAATTATATTTGCAGGCAAGATCGTCTCGCTTTCAACGATATAACCTTGATGCTCAAGTTCCATCAGCGCATAATAAATATACGCTGCTGGTAACTGTTCCTGAAGCTGCTCGACAATTTCATCAACCGTGTGGTTTCCGTCGAGTAAGGGGCAAATAGAATTGTAGATGCGATCGCTCAAAAAAATTGAGCCATTTTCAGATAAAAGAAATGTCCCCTCTCCCTCAACCGTCTCAACGCGAAATTGAGTCTTAAACCTCGGTTTTTTCAACATATTTAACTAAATTTATTCAACTGCTTCATATTCCGACCCAGACTTAAGTCTGGGTCTCATAGCCCAAGTCGGATAAATCCGACTAAAAACATTTTTAGTCCACTTGAGTGGACTTTAGCTATTAGCCCTGCACTTGATTGCAGGGCGGGCGTTTGACCAAGAATTTCTTGATGGTACAAGCCCCCGGATTTATCCGTGGAATCAATCCAAAATCTAAAATCTAAAATCCTCAAGCCCCCGCATTTATCCGT
>JARCMA010000288.1 GCA_030248405.1 Microcoleus sp. MP8IB2.171 | reverse complement strand
GTATAAGCAGGTACAATATTGTCACCCAGAGAATGCGGCGGGTGGTGAAACATCACAATTTTATATTTTGCCTGCTGGAATTCCGCACTTTTTAACTCTTGTTGCAGCCAATTATATTGAGCACTGCCCTTGACAATCGGCTCAAAAATATGCTGTCCGTGTCCCCATTTTTCGGGATTATTAAAATCTTCGTCCCGTTCGCGATACCTGCCTCTGGCACGCGGATCTAAATTCGGAGTCCGCCAGATATTAGTAACATACAAAGTTACTAACCGCACGTCCCCAAAAGTCACAGCATAGTAATTTTTGCCTCCCGGTAAATTGAAAATTTCCTCATAGGTATCGCTATTAAAACTATTGTTTTTTAGCCATATTCCCCGCACTGAAGGGTCATTATTGGGATTCAAAGATGCAGCACGTTGAGCGTATATTTTCTCGGCAGCGGCGCGGGGAAAAGGATCATTAAATTGGTCATCCAGTTTGCTGTTGGTTGCAAAGCGACCCATGATTTCGTGATTGCCAAGGGCGGGGAATAAAGGCGCGTGTTGGATCAGTTCGCCGCCGCTGTAAACTGTTTTGATGCCGTTTTTGTCGAGTTCGGAAAATGCGCGACCTTGCAGAGAGGGAAAAAAGGCGCGGCCCCGGTAGTCGTCAAACCATTCAGAAGCGCGATCGGGTATATTAATTAAATCCCCTGCCATAAAAACTGCGTCAACTCTCCCAATTGTTTCGGCTACTTTCTGGAGATTTGCTGCTGTCATAGGCATCAATTGATGGTCGGAAGTGAGAAGAATTTTGAGCGCAATTCCTGCTGCTGGTGTCGGAGAAAGAGTGAATATTTTGCTGCTGACAGATGCGCCGTCTTTCCTTTCGCTGGTGACTCGATAAGGAATGCGAACACCGGGCCTTAAATTGGGGACTTCTGCTTCGTGGCGCCAGATGTCGCGGACAATTGGATTACTTTCAATTATGCTTTGTTTGATTTTATCGGAAATGTGAGAGTCTTTGTCTTCGCGAGTGCGGCTTAGCTTGGTAGTATTTGCCGCCGTAATTTGACTCAAATTTTCGCCGTAAGCAACAGTGTTGCTAGTACCGGCAAACTCGGTAAACCAGACAACTCGCACCGAGTTTACTGTTGGGAGTTGCAGAAACGGATCGGTTAAAAGTTGAGGTTGGTTGAGGTAAGATTGCATCATGAAACCTAGCAGTAGGACAATCAAAATCAAAACAGCAAAAAACCAGGGATTGCGGGGCAAATCTCTAGAATTGTCTAATTGATCGGGCAATGGTGTCAACATAAGTCATTAGTCATTAGTAGGCAGAAAAAAAACCATCGATTTTAGATTCTCGACTCGAAATTTTAAACTACCAAGGTTATCAAAAAGTTAAGAAATTAGTAGACTATCTCAGATATAAGAAACCTCAACCCTTTTTTGACATCTTCTGATCTCTCAATTCTCTTTCTCTGCGCCCTCTGCGCCCTCTGCGGTTCATTAAAAAAAATCTTTCTCAAAAATGCTTGAGACTTGCGATATAACATTCTTAACACCCTTCCTTCAATCTAAAATCTAAAATCTAAAATCTAAAATCCCATGACTCGCCACCTTCTCAAGGCCAACTGCAAAACCGTACACTTGGGCGGTTTCTCTCCGAAGATCGAACCTGCTTTAAGGGTGGATTCGGGCGATCGCATCGACATCGAAACCTATTCAGGATATTATGTTGCTGACAAAGCGCCGCCGGAATTTCTGACGCCGGAATTTTTAGATATTTGTCAAAATTTGCCTCCCAACCGCAAAGTTGGCCCTGGGCCGCACTTGCTGACAGGCCCGATTTATGTTAACAATGCCGAACCGGGAGACGTTTTAGAAATTCACATTGAGGATGTTTACCCAAGTTTACCAGTCGGATTTAATGCAATTCGCGCCGGATGGGGAGCTTTACCGGAGTATTTCTCCGAACCTAAATTGCGGTTTATTCCGCTAGATTTAGAGCAAAAAACTGCGGAATTTCCCGCAGGTAGCCGCCTTGGGATTCCCCTGCATCCTTTTTTTGGAATTATCGGCGTCGCCAATGCCGAAATTAACCGTTCTTCTATTCCTCCAGAGCGCTACGGCGGCAATATGGACAATCAGGAACTCCAAGCAGGAACGCGGTTATTTTTACCTATTTTCCTGCGTGGGGGTTTACTGTCCATCGGCGACGGACATTCGGCACAAGGAGACGGTGAAGTTGACGGTACTGCCATTGAAACTTCGATGAACGGGACTATTCAAATTATCTTACGCAAGGATTTCTTTCTGATATTTCCGTTTGCAGAAACGCCTACTCATATTGTGATTATGGGATTCGGTAGAACATTAGATGAAGCGTTTGAGATGGCGGTCAAACAGACGGTTTATTGGCTGCAAAAGTTTGCAGGTTTCCAAGAGGAAGATGCTTATGTTTTGTGTTCCATCGCGGTAAGTTTTCGGATTACGCAGGCTGTCAACAATCCCCAAAAAGGAGTTCATGGAATGATGCCCAAGTGTATTTTGCCAGAGGTGAAAATTATTGGTCACGGAATTTGAGGTAAAATGATAACACGCGATCGACAAAAAAATTAGGATCGCGATCGCACAAACGACACAAATTTGTCACTGCTGTGGTCGATCTGGATCGCGATCGTGTTGACAATTAAGCTTAAAATGGGATAAGTTACAAGTTCTACCTAAATCGAACTCAACATGAAAAATCAGACTGACGATGTTGCCAAAAAAGATTTAGTCGATCGAGCTTTTGGAAGTGCAGCAATACCAGATCCAACAGCGTGGGTGCACGAACATTATTTTCTGGCTAATTTCGCCGATACTCTGGCCCACATCCAAGAACATATGTCTGAAGACAGTTGCGAAATCGGCGAGAATAGCGACTCTGGCGACGGACTCTTATCGATCGATGCCAAAATTAGAGATATGTTGAGAGCTACTTTTAGCGACGACGGCTGGCAGTATGTCGAAAGTTTATTGTGAGTTTGGTAAAATCCATAAGTATTTGTACGTTCATAACTTGAGAGCGTAAGTTACACCAGTTTAAAAAAAGAATCTAACTTTAGGCCGATGATCTAAACCATTAGATCATCCGTTATTCCCAATTCTTTAATCTCAAATATCAAATCTCAAATAATATCACTTTCCTCCCCCAACACTGACTCGCAACTCAGACTGCCTGCGTGCATTTCCACCCCAATTTGAAGTAAATTTGACTATGGTGATGTAGGATACTTTAGATGGGGGGGAAATTACTGTCGCTAGGAATTTCGATCGATCGCAAAAAAGCCCCACTTTCTTCGGGCAAAGCAGTATTGATAAACATCCCGCTGCCCAACTCAAACCCAGCTTGCTTGGTGACTCTGGGAATAATTGCGATATACCAGTGAAAGTATTTTGTTGACCGTTGGGCGATCGGCACCGATCGAATATTATAGTTGTAATCGGGATTGTTCAATCCGAAATAAAACTTAGCCAGTACAGTTTTCAAAGTATCAGCAAGATCCGTAATTTCCGCATCAGTAATTTCATCAAACGAAGAGGAATGCCGGCGCGGAAAAATCCAAGTATGAAACGGTGAAAGTGCAGCGTAAGGGATAAAAGCCACAAAATGTTCACTCTCACAAATCACTCTTTCCTCCGCCGCTAATTCGTCTTCCAAAGTGCGGCAAAACAGACATTCTCCCGTGTCATCAAAATATCTAATAGCTTCGTCGATGCGGCTGCGAAATTGGCTGGGCACAACGGGCGTGGCTGCTATCTGCGAGTGGGGGTGTTCGAGAGAAGTTCCGGCACTTTCCCCATGGTTCTTGAAGATAATAATTGTTTCAATGTGGGGATTTTTTCTAATTTCTACATAGCGCTGGCGGTATACTAAAAGTATGTTGGCAACTTCTTCAACGCTCAACAAAGCTGTCGTCAAATCGTGTCGCGGGTGTTCGACAATTACTTCGTGAACTCCAATTCCCGCCATCGTGCGGTGAATTCCCGATGATATCCTCATCCATTCTGCTGTCGGGGATAGGGCGGGATATTTGTTGCCAATTGCGCGGACTTTCCAGCCAGTGCGATCGCCCAAACGGCAAGTTTCTAAGGTTCCGTCTTCCTCATTTCCCACGCAAAACGGGCAATCGGCACGGTGCTGCGGCACTGCTGTAACCCACTTTTTTTTGTTAGCGAATTCGTCCGGTCTTTTTGCCCGTTCGGTGGCGATGATTACCCAATCTCTGGTAATTAGATTTTGTCTAAGTTCAGACATTTTCTTACCTTCAGTTTCCGGGTCAAATTGTCTCTTATTTTAGATACATGATTTGTGATTTGTCATCGCTTTTTTGTAAAATCTTAATAAATCTTGACTTTTAAGTTTCCGGCTTGTAGTCTGCTAGATACCCGAATTATTCAATAATTCTGGTGTCTAAAGTGGGTAAAGCTAATAGCAGTTTGAACAAGTGAAAAAGAATCGTAAAATCGTTGCTAAATCCCAATCATCCGCGTGGATCAGCCGTTAAAATTTCTCACCAAGCCATTCCTTCGCCCTCGCCAACAACTCATCCAAACTTTCCACAGGCCAAAACCGCACCTTTCCATCGGCATCACCGGTAATCAAAGACTTTCCGTCCCGACTAAAACAAAGACTATAAATCGTACTTGTCAACTCCACAAAATCAGCCTCACCTTTGACCAAATTCCCCTTATAGCCGTTATAGTCTGCTAATAAATTTCCCTGTAAGTCCCACAATTTAGCGGTGCCGTCTGTTGAGGCAGTGGCGATCGCTTCTCCTGTGGGGCTAAAACTGACACTATTTACCGAGTGATTATGTCCGGTGAAAGTTACCAAGCAGTTGCCCTGCAAGTCCCATAATTTGGCGGTCTTGTCAAATGAGGCAGTGGCGATCGCATCTCCTGTGGGGCTAAAACTGACACTTCTTACCGAGTGATTATGTCGGGTGAAAGTTACCAAGCAGTTGCCCTGCAAGTCCCATAATTTGGCGGTCTTGTCAAATGAGGCAGTGGCGATCGCATCTCCTGTGGGGCTAAAACTTATACTTGTTACCCAGTGAGTATGTCCGGTGAATGTTACCAAACATTTACCCTGCAAATCCCACAATTTTGCGGTTTTGTCAGATGATGCAGTAGCGATCGCATCTCCTGTGGGGCTAAAACTAACACTATTTACCGAGTTATTATGCCCAGTGAAAGTTACCAAGCATTTGCCCTGCAAATTCCACAATTTGGCGGTGTGGTCATCTGATGCAGTAGTGATCGCATTTCTGGTCGGGCTAAAACTTACACTTGTTACCGAGTGATTATGTCCGGTGAAAGTTACCAAGCGCTTTCCCTGTAAGTCCCACAATCTGAAAGTTTTGTCAGATGAGGCAGTAGCGATCGCATCTCCCTGGGGGCTAAAACTGACACTTCTTACCGATTTATTATGTCCGGTGAAAGTCACCAAACATTTACTCTGCAAATCCCACAATTTGGCGGTTTTGCCATATGTGGCAGTAGCGAGATCACCTCCTGT
This sequence comes from Microcoleus sp. MP8IB2.171, assembly GCA_030248405.1. Classification (GTDB taxonomy): domain Bacteria; phylum Cyanobacteriota; class Cyanobacteriia; order Cyanobacteriales; family Microcoleaceae; genus Microcoleus. The sequence goes on along the minus strand of JARCMA010000288.1, from coordinate 3,894 downwards.
GGGGCTAAAACTGATACTATTTACCCAGTTATGATGTCCGGTGAAAGTTACCAAACAGTTGCCCTCCAAGTCCCACAATTTGGCGGTGCGATCAGTTGAGGCAGTAGCGATGACATCTCCTGTCGGGCTAAAACTCACACTTGTTACTGAGTCATGATGTCCGATGGATGTTACCAAGCAGTTGCCCTGCAAGTTCCATAATTTGGCGGTTTTGTCATCTGAGGCGGTAGCGATCGCATTTCCTGTGGGGCTAAAACTAACACTCGTTACCCAGTTATGATGTCCGGTGAAAGTCACCAAGCAGTTGCCCTGCAAGTCCCACAATTTGGCAGTTTTGTCAGATGAGGCAGTAGCGAGCGCATCTCCTGTGGGGCTAAAACTCACACTTGTTACTGAGTCATGATGTCCGGTGAATGTTACTAAGCAGTTGCCCTGCAAATCCCATAATTTCGCCGTGCTGTCATTTGATGCAGTAGCGATCACCTCTCCTGTGGGGCTAAAACTGACACTTGTTACCCAGTCATTATGTCCGGTGAATGTTACCAAGTAATTGCCTTGCAAGTCCCACAATTTCGCTGTGCCGTCAGATGAGGTAGTAGCGAGCGCCTCTCCTGTCGGGCTAAAACTGACACTATTTACCGAGTAATCATGTCCGGTGAAAGTCACCAAGCAGTTGCCATGCAAGTCCCACAATTTGGCGGTGCGGTCATCTGAGGCAATAGCGATCGCATTTCCTGTCGGGCTAAAACTGACACTATTTATCCTGCCATTATGTCCGACAAACTGGCGTCGTTCGCGGATTTTACCAAGAATCATCTGCAAAACTAACAGAGGATTGGTAACGGGATATTCGGAAAGCGGGGGATTATCTAGTATCCAGTGCTTTAAATCTTCTCCTGCTTTTATAGCTGCCCGTAAGGCTTCTATTTGCTTTCCATCCGACTGAAAAAACTCTAAGGCATTGCGTCCAGCTTCTTCGATTTTGAAAACTTCCCTGAATTGTTTACGGAATTCTCTTAATGATTCATAATTTGTCATCAATTCTTTTAGTTTCTCATCTCGACTGTCATCTAAAAAATCATTATCCTCGTCGCTCAAACGTTTTCCTTTTTTCCATTGCAACGCATCATCCAACGCTTGACCATGCAACAGTCGGGAAGTATCTTCACGATTTGAGGCTATCCAAGCAGCGAAGTTTTCCTGGTATGGGCGGAGTTTCGCTAATTCTTGTTGTACCCAATCTAGGTTAAATATTTCTCGATAAATGTTGTTGTAAACTCGGAGTTGACCGTTTTCTTTAACCACTAATCCCGATAACTGTAACTCCATTTGGTCGGGACTGTTATCGGCGGGGATGTGTTCTTGAAGAGACGCGAGAATTTGCTGATAGATGCCGAGGAGTTGGCTAGTACGCTGTTGGTTGCTGAGGATACGGTTTTGAATTGTTCCGAGGTGTTCGGGATTGTCCTTCGCTTCCCAATTATTAATGATGTGAGTTCGCACCAGTTCAGAAATCTGAGGATTGCTCGTTTCTGCTTGTTCTAGGACAATTTTACAAAGTTTTTGCGTCAAGAAAGGCTGTCCGCCAGTCCAGTCTAAAATCTCATTTAAAACTTGAATGTGATTATCGACTTTCCCTGCTAAACCTTTCGCTAGAGGTGCAGCCTGTTCCTTAGTGAAACCTTTTAATTCAATCGCTTGACCGATATTAAAAGGAGTGCGTTTTTTATCTCGAATCAGGTTGGCAGGTGTTGCCACGCCCAACAGACAAAAAGTGATGCGACTGTATTCTGCATTGAGGGTGCGACGATTGTAGCAGCTTCTGATAAAAGCAAATAGATCGTCTGCCGAAAAATTCAAACTGAGAACGCTATCGATTTCATCAATAAAAATGACTATTTTTTCGGAAACCTGCGACAGCATCACCGATTCAATAAATTTCTGAAAGCGGCGCAACGGAGACAGCCAACTTTGTTCCTCCCACAATTTTTTTAGATCGACATCAAGGTCTAATTCATAAGCCAAAATATCAAGTATATTAGCATACCATTGTTCGGGATGCTCTAACTTCGTCTCGTCACCAGACAGGTCAATAAAAACCGATAGAATGCCTGCGTTTCGCAGTCGCTTGATGGTTTGAAGTGCTAAGCTAGACTTACCTATTTTTCGAGAATTGAAAACATAACAGAGTTTACCTTCAACCAACGCTTGATAAAGCTGAAAGTCAGCTTCTCGCGTTACATAGGTTTGGGTATCTTCTGGGAGAGTTGATTCATAGATATATTGATAAGTCATAGACGCACCGAGAAATATTGACGGTACAAATCGCAGCGGGGAAAACAATCATTATGTTCCACTCGCACCAATCCCATACTTTCCAACTTAAATATCTGATTAGTTGCCAGCCTTGCCGGTTGATTTTTGGTCACGACTTCCCGATAAACTTCTGCTAGTTCGGGACAGAGTTCGAGCTTTCCTAAAAGTTCTCGCAAGTGATTGATAAATGGACTTTGTTCAGTCGGTGAAATTTCCAAAAGCTTAGTCAGAGAAGATTGAGGCGTTTGCAGGTAAGCAAAAGCAGTTTGCACCAGATAAGGATAGCCACCAAACATTACCGCGAGTTGTTTCATCTCGTCAGCACTCAGCCAATGATGTCGATACTGCCGTGCTAACTGCTGCACTTCTTCCAGGGTAAAATCTGGCAAAGGTACAGTCAACCCAACACCAGCCAAAGGGGATGAGTTGATATCAAGAGAACTGTAAACTTCTGTAGCGTGAACAACAATTAACCGGATTTTTTTCCAGATTGCAGCGCGACGATCGCTTCTTTTAGCTGCATCATTCCACGACCGCAATAAACGACAAAAATCCACATTAAAACTAGCTTTCTCAAAAACGATGTCTACTTTCTCCAATACCAATACCAAAGGTTGACAAAATTCTTTAAATAAATACCTTTCTAAATATTTAGTGACGTTAGGGTTAATACCGCCTAAAGTGTCATCCCAATATTCGCCTAATTTATTTTCAATATCCAGTAAGTCGCTCAGAGTAACGCACAACCACTGCAATAATTTCCGGTAATCTCCCAAAACTTCACTGTCAGCTTCTTCAAAACTGAGAAGTGCAGTTTTGTAACCTTCTTGCAACGCGCGATCGAGAATTCTATCCACCAGTAAAGTTTTGCCCATTTTCTGAGGAGCTTTAATGCGAATTAGCGCTCCATTTTCCAGAATTTTAGCATAACATTTACTATCCCAGTCACGCTCTACATATTTTGGTAGATGGTCGGGGCAGATTCCACAAGATTCTTTTAAGAACTCGCTAACTAATTCAGGTTTATACTTAGCAAATAATAGAATTAATTCATTCCGTTGTCGGTAATGTTCGCCCTCTTCATTTTGAAATCCAAATTTTTTGCAAATATTAGTAATATGGTGTCTGATGCTTGAGGTATTGTTGACACCTAGGGATTTAAGGATCGCTTCCTCTGAATGCCCCTGCAAAAATAGCTTAATTACTTGATGCTGTTTTGGTGTTAGCTTAGTTGGGTAAATGGCGTCGAACTCTTGTTGAGTCGTCATATCGATATCACCTCAATCCTTGACTGGTCTGCTTTACCGTAGTTTACCACAACTTCTAGCTCCGGCTCGATCGGTCAGTTTATTTTCACAATCTTACAGTCAAATCTGAGTTTGTGAAATTTTATTCACAAACCCATCTAACGTTTGTGATTTTTTTTGTATGCTTCCCACTTAATAAACAATTTTGTCGGATTTAATGGGCAATTCAAGTTATCTAGGACTTACGCATTGACAAAAAACATTATCTATGTATTCTCGACCATAGCATCACTCTGAAGGTTTGCAAAAATATGCTCACGTATAACTAAGG
>JARCMA010000036.1 GCA_030248405.1 Microcoleus sp. MP8IB2.171 | reverse complement strand
TTTTGACCTATTTTACCTGTTTATCTTGCACTTTATTCTCGATCGCGCCATCGAAACCTTTCGCGACGCAATATGCGCTCGATTATTCAGCAAGCCCTATTTAGATTTTAGGTTTCCTAAACTGTTGAATCGCATTCTTTCATATACTTGCGAGGGTAACATTCTGTGAGCTTTCGTCCGCGTCTCAATCCTCGCCAGTGTCGTCCCTTCACTCGATTCTGATGGTGGTTTTAACTCTAACCCTGATTCAGTTAGCGCTGGAACTATTATTTTTAATATACTTTCTATTGACAGTATATACAAATTGTGTCGCAAAAGTGCCATTAATAAATCTTCTTTGAAAGCTCGATACAGCCAAAATAATGTACTCCGGTGATTGCCGCTGCGGTTGCTTTTAACAGCTAAGTAAATGTAAAAATTGCTGCTAGACCAGCGATAAATGCTGCTGGGAATTTCGGGATGTTGCTGCCGGACATCGGCCATAATTAAAGAGTGAGATTTTGCCATTGCTGCATAGTTGCTAGACATACTGCTGGCAATCTGCCGATAGCCAACTAAGTATTCTGGTACGACTTTAAATTGATAATGTTCGGCTATGCGGAGGTGAAGTTCCCAGTCTTCGCAGCCTTGAGCATTTTCTAGTTTAAGTTTGCCGTTGTAACCGCCGACTTTTGCAAAACAAACGCGGCGGATTAGAGATGAGCTGGCATTGCCTATAAAATATTTATAAACTAATGCTGTGTAAACTTCTCCTTCGATGGTGGAGTTATAAAATCCACCTGTGAGCAAGTCTTTTTCATTTATATCAACTGACCAGGAATAGACAACTCCGACAGATGGTGCTGAGGAAGTCAGGCATTTCACTTGTTTTTCTAGGTTTTGGGGATACCAAATATCGTCGGCATCGATGGGAGCAATATATTCGCCTTTTGATTTTTCAATTGCTAGGTTGCGGGCGACGGCGACGCCGGCATTTGGCTGGTGGAATAAGCTGACTCGGCTATCTTTTTGAGCAAAAGATTGGACTATTTCGGCTGTTGTATCTGTAGAGCCGTCATCAACTACTAAAACTTCTATATTTTGATAAGTTTGAGATAAGACAGACTCTAAGGTTTTAGCAATAAAATTGTCAGCGTTGAAAGCTGGTATGATGACTGAAACTAATGGCTGATTTAAAGTGTTTTGGGAGGTGTTCATGTAATATAAAAAATGGTTTAGGTAAAAGTTTTGGTTCAAAGGGAGCTAGCTAAGGGTATGTTAACAAATTACCAAACCTCGATCGTACAGCGTCGGAAATTTTAAGACGTATATTTAAAATATATTGCCAAAAGTCATAAAATGTGCGTTGAGTCCGCAGTCGCGATCGAGACTTGGTGCAGGAGTCACTCGCGGATGAGGTCTGTAAAAGAAATTGTACCGCGCAAGTCCTGACAGTTGCCGGGTGCCCGTATAAACGATGTTTTATTTTATACGGTATGCCTACTTATAAAATCAAAGTCTTGTGCGTTGCAACACAGCCGCACAAAAATGCTGCTGGGGCTTTTTCCCAAGTTTACACAAACAATGACATATTTAAAGATTTTGTAAAGCTGTTGTCTACATCAGGTCAGTCTCAGCAAGATATGGCGTAAAATAGAGGTAAGAATGGGGAAAATCAAATCGATAATACCAGCAAAAAATATAGTTGAAGACAAACAAAAATCGAGTTATAAATAAAAAAGTAGAGCTGATTTTACCCTTCGTAAAGTAGCACCAATAAAATTCCAGCAAATTTTAGCCCCTGCAATTTAAACAATTTAGGTAATGATTTCTACCGCCGACCCCACTGTATCCGTTATTATCCCAGTCCACAACGGGGGCGCTTACTTCCGCACCTGTTTGTCAAAACTGGCTCAAGCTGTGCCCCGGCCGATCGAGATTATTGTAGTAGCAGATGGCGAAAGCGACGGTTCCTGGCGTCTGGCCAAGGAATTCGGCGCCAAAGTCATCAGGATTCCAGAATGCGGGGGGCCAGCGCGGGCAAGAAATTTGGGTGCCCAAGCTGCAAAGGGAGATATTCTGTTTTTTGTGGATGCTGATGTCGCTGTTTGTCCAGAAGCTGTGGGCTATGCGATATCGGTGTTCAAAAATAATCCCTACTTAGCTGCTTTCATCGGCTCTTACGACGATGATCCAGGAGATCCTGATTTTCTATCGCAGTACAGGAACTTGCTGCACCACTACGTACACCAAACAGGTAACGAAGAAGCTTCGACTTTTTGGGGGGCTTGCGGAGTGATTCGCAGGGAAATTTTTTTGCAAATGGGTGGCTTTAATGAGAGTTACCGCCAAGCTTCGATCGAAGATATTGAGTTCGGCTACCGTTTGAAACAAGCAGGTTATAACATTCGGCTGTGCAAAACATTGCAGGTGAAACATTTAAAGCGGTGGAAACCTATGGGTATGGTGAAAGCTGACTTTTTCTACCGAGCACTGCCTTGGACAGAACTGATTTGGCGCGATCGCAAATTGAATAACGACCTCAACTTGCAAGTTTCAAACCGCATCAGCGTGATTTTAACTTATGCAGTCCTGCTGGCAATTCTGGGGACGTGCTGGTCGGTGAGCTTTCTGCTAGTGGCTGGTTTGCTGGCGATACCACTGGTAGCAATTAATGCACCTGTTTACCGATTTTTTCACCGTAAACACGGTATCCTATTTGCCCTGAAAACAATTCCGTGGCACTGGCTTTTCTACTTTTACAGCGGACTGGCATTCGCGATCGGCACTGGTCGCTACTTATACCAAAAAAAGCCTGTGACTGGCAAAGTTAGCTTGCCAGTATCGGCTCAATAAATCAAGGCAAATTGTGCTTAAACATCAGGTCGATCGAGAGTTTCTCAGGGTATTCACGGGTGCATCTATCCCTTTGACAAGTTATAAATAACTGTATAGTTTCGATAAAAAAGCTGGAGGTAGGCTGAGTGAAACATTATCCTGTTGCGATCGTCGGTGCAGGTCCTGCGGGCTTGACTGCTGCCTACGAGCTCGTCAAGCAAGGCATTATCCCTGTTGTGCTCGAAAAAGGAGATAAAGTTGGGGGAATAGCTCGCACCGAAACCTACAAAGGCTATCGTTTCGACATTGGCGGCCACCGCTTTTATACTAAAGTTGCAGCCGTGCAGCAGTTGTGGCAAGAGGTGCTGGGAAATGAGTTTATTAAAGTGCCACGATTGTCGCGAATTTTTTATCGAGGTAAATTTTTTAACTATCCGATCAGTGCCTTCAATACTCTCTTTAATTTGGGCATAATTGAGAGTACGCTGATTATTTTGAGTTATCTGAAAGTGAGAATTTGGCCGCTGCCGGAAGAAACAACTTTTGAACAATGGGTGATCAATCGTTTTGGCGAACGCTTGTATAAAACATTTTTTAAGACTTATACTGAAAAAGTTTGGGGCATTCCTTGCACGGAAATTCAAGCAGATTGGGCGGCGCAGCGGATTAAAGGATTGTCGCTGACGACTGCAATTATTAATGCTTTGTTTGGCAGCAACGACACTAAAACATTAATCAAAGAGTTTGATTATCCGGCTTTGGGGCCGGGGATGATGTGGGAAAAGTTCGCGGAAGCTGTAGAGAGTAAAGATGGCAAAGTTTATCTCGATACTAAGGTGATTAGCTTTGAGCGTGAAGGTAATAAGATTAAAAGTATTACTGCGGAGCAAAACGGAGAATTAGTTCAATATTCGGCGGATAATTTTATTACGAGTATGCCGATATCGGCGTTGGTAGCAAGGATGAAACCGCAGCCGCCAGAAGAGGTGTTGCACGCGGCGCGATCGCTCAAATATCGAGATTTCTTGATTGTATCGCTGATTGTCGATCGCAAGGATTTGTTTCCTGACAACTGGATTTACATTCACTCTCCCGAAGTCAAAGTCGGACGAATTCAAAACTTTAAGAATTGGAGCGCTGCTTTAGTTCCTGATGTCAGCAAAACTTGTTTAGGAATGGAATATTTCTGTAGCGTAGGCGACGATATTTGGGAAATGTCGGACGCAGAACTTATCGAATTAGCAACTCGCGAGTTGGTTGGTTTGGGTTTAGCAACAACTGCCGAGGTTGAAGATGGAGTTGTGATACGGCAACTTAAAGCTTATCCAGTTTATGATGGGGAATATCGAGGACACTTGGAGGTACTTGAAGGTTTTTTGAAGGGAATGGAGAATTTGCAGACGATCGGGCGAAACGGTATGCACCGATACAACAACCAAGACCATTCTATGCTAACGGGAATGCTGGCTGTGAGAAATATTCTTGGCGAAAAGCACGATTTGTGGGATGTAAATACTGAACGATCGTACTATGAAGATTTTAGTGTCGATCGCTCCAAGGACAAAAAAGATGCGTCTTTGATTTCGCAGTCAATGTAGCCAGCCGAAATAGGGATTGCCATGAAAAAAGCCAACCTGCCAAACTTAATCGGCTTCGCAGCAAGCATCTTCTTGCTCCTGCTTTCAGTGCAGCGGTTTGTCCCTATCCAACTCGACTTAATCGAAGCGATAGCCGCGATCGCTTCTGGTTGGAGCGTTTGGCTGCTTGCTAAAAACAATTCCCTGGGCTGGTGGATCGGCTTAATCGGAGTTATCGCCTACGCTGCGGTGTTTTATCAAGTGAAACTTTACGGCGAAGTTGCGATTCAATTCTTCTATTTAATCACGAGCTTGCAAGCAATTTATATTTGGCTGCGGGGCGGCGAAAACAGCACAGAAAAACCTGTATGTCGCATTTCTCAACGCTGGCTCATCCTCACGGCAGTCTTAGTTACAGTTGCTGTATTTGGCTTGCGAACAGTATTAGTATCTTTGGGCGGCGCCGCACCATTTTGGGACGCCCTGACAACCATCTTAAGCGCGATCGCCCAGTTGTACCTGATGGAACGCTATCTCGAAAGCTGGTATTTATGGATTGTTGCAGACATGATTTACGTTCCCTTGTATGCCTCGCGGGGGCTATATCTAACGAGTATTTTGTACGCGATTTTTTGGTTGATGGCAATTTACGGACTGCAAAATTTCCAGCGAATTTACTCGGAACAAAAGTTAAAACAGCAGCAATCTTTATGATACTCGGTGTTACTGTAGGCAAATTTTATCCCTTCCACAAAGGACACGACTACTTAATTCGAGAAGCTAAAAAGAAGGTCGATCGTTTAATCGTTCTCGCCTGTTACAAAAAAAATCAAGCAGTTGCAGGAAGCGTTAGAGCCGACTGGATTCGGTTTTTGCATCCCGACGCAGAAGTTATCGAAGTGCTCGACGATTTGCCGGAAGCCCCCGAACCTTGGGCTCAGAGAACTCTTGAGGTGCTTTCCGGGCGAAAACCAGATATCGCTTTTACTTCAGAGGATTACGGCGAACCTTGGGGAAAACTGATGGGATCTCAATACTGTACAGTCGATCGCCAACGGCTCAAATTCCCGATTTCTGGAACGCAATTGCGATCGCACCTAGCCGAAAACTGGCAAATGCTGACTCCCCCAGCCAAAGCTTACTTTGCCAAACGAGTCTGCGTGCTGGGTGTAGAATCGAGCGGCACGACTACCCTAGCACGATCGCTCGCACAGCACTACCGAACTGTTTGGGTTCCCGAATACGGCAGGTGTTACTGGGAAGGCAGGCAATATTCGCCCGATCCTGAAATTTGGGACAGCTATGAATTTGTAGAAATAGCCAAGAAACAAGCTGTTATAGAAGACCATATTGCTACTCGCGCTAACAAAGTCGTTATTTGCGATACAGACCCTTTAGCTACTTGTATTTGGCACAAACGTTACGTTGGTTCAGAACATCCAACGATCGAGCAAATTGCAGACAGCCGCCGCTGCGATTTGTATATTTTGACTCAGCCGGATTTCGGATTTCTTCAGGATGGAACGCGAGAAAGCGAACATTTACGGATGACTATGCACCAGTGGTTTGTTGAGGTTCTTCAAAAGAAAGGCAAGCGGTATATTACTGTCGGAGGAACGCACGAGTTACGAATGTCGCAGGCAATTAGGGCGATCGATTCAGTGCTGGTGTTTGAACCGTTAAAGGAAGTTAACCCAAATTTTTGCGAACCAGTAAACTAGGGAAAACATTTGTAACAATATTCCAAACGACTTGTGGAATGTCAACACCGAGCGATCGTACTAAGAAGATTTTAGTGTCGATCGCTCCAAGGAAAAAAAAGATGCGTCTTTGATTTCGCAGTCTAGTTGATTTTTGGGAAATATGGCGATCGGCCGATCGCCCATTTTGCCTTTGTGGGCGATCGCTCAACTATCATCAGGTAACGTCGGCAATAATGCCTCTACTTGCACCAGTAAACTAGGCAAAACACTTGTAACAATATTCCAAATAACTTCTGGTCTCACTTGGTCATAACGGTGAACCAAAATATTTTGTAAGTTAATCGCATTTCGCCAATCAATTTCGGGATGGAACTGCTGAAACTCGCTCGAAATTCTCCGAACTCCCTCCCCTAAAATCCCCAACTGCCGCTCTACGGCACTTTGCATAAAAACACTTTCAAGATAAATCTCGCAAATCGACCATCATCAGATTAGTTTGATGTTTGGGATAATTTTCAATTACCTGCCGTCTAGTAATGGTATTCAAGCAACTTCAACCATACGACCTATAACCTCAAAGTGCTGAGTCCACGCATAAGTTATTTCATTTGTTTCTGGGTTTCGATACCATGACTCATAACAAACACTATTTCTACTATACACAATAATCACTTGCGCTCCTTCTTTAAAGAGATTAGGCGAGGTTGGATGGATGGTGTCTCCTGCCCGGACGTTTCCAGGGTGCTGTCTGTTATCAAGGATCACACCAGTCATATCTGGTCTTCGCTGTTGACAGCCTGGATCGGAGTATAAAGGCACATCTACCCAACGAACAGTTCTAACCACATTATCTGGCTTATCTTCTTCTATAGGCAAAGAGTCTTGATGATGTGGATCGTGAAGAATTTGATATGTAGTTTTAAATATGCCTGTTCCAGAAAGCTCAGAATCAATTAAATAGCTCAAACGTTTAAGTTTCTGTAAACTTAGGGAAGGAAGTTTGCGTACTATATCTTTGATATCAAGGATATCTGTTTGCGGATTAAACTCAAATAGATTGTAAGTGTTAAAAACCTGTGAATACTTATTTTGCTTCCTTCCTAGGATAAGAAACTTGAGATGGCTAAAATTTTCATACTGCTTTTGACGAATGAAAATTTCTATAGTCTCCTCAATCTTTTTGGGCGTCTTGGTAGCCGTGACTTGGAAAGCAACTTTTCTATAAGGGTCTCCTAAATCTATTGCAGGATATTTATGTCCATCACCATCTAGATTGATGAGATCGTACCCGTATATAATATTGAGAAAATTTGCAAGGAAAGATTGAAGAATCAAATTTTGATCGAGCAATCCGATCGCTCCTCGATACTCTACTGAATATTGTAACATTCCTAAAAAATCACAAATTTTATGTTGAAGCTTTTCCTGAACAAGCACCGATTATCCCTCTTTAACTCATGATTACAATTTTACTATAAATTGAGCCGGATCATCCCAACTACAGCGATGAGCAACTCCTGCCGGAATAATGGCGATGTCTCCGGCACTGCGCCTTTCTCGCTCCTGCTTGCCATCGAGCGATCGCGTACCGGGTGCATTCGATCGCCGATAGGGATTTTTTAACTGCTTTTTTTCCACCAAATCTACACAACGGTGAAATAAATCCTTTATCTCCTCCTGCATTCCCAATAAATGAGAAAGCGTGAGGCGGTGCGATGGCTCATAGGTAACTAATACATCGCTATCAGGGCGAAAGTCATCCCGCAGCACTGAGCCAAAGAGGGCAAACTCGACAATGTTTCAGCGCTGGCAAAATTGCGCGATCGCATCTAAAGAGACTTTTAGGCGATCGCTCACCACGTATTCTAAATCTGATTGCAACTCAATCATGCGCGATCGAACTCCAGCGAGAGCAAATAACATCTGAGCTAAAGTGAAGCAATGGCATCGCTAACTTTCACCATCATAGTCATAGGATCGATCGGGAAAACAATAAAATGAGAGGATATAGATTTAGAGGTCATATTTATGTTGTCGCCGATTAAACAACGCCTTCTCGAAGCGATCGAACGGACTCCTGAACCGCTTTTAGAGCAAACCTTGACATTCCTGGAATTTTTGACCAGTCGGACACAATCGGCGATCGCCCCAGACTTCGACTCAGATTTTGACTCAGACACCGACTCCAACGACCAAATCCTCGCGGATCTGAAAGCCTCCCTCCACCAAGCCTCATCGGGACAAAGCTTTCCCATATCAGAACTCTGAAACGGCATCAATACATCGTTTACCAGAAAGAATTGTTTGAAAGCCCAAAGCCCGATCGGGAGAAATTAAAAGAAGACGATTCATTACTCCAATCATCTTCCTTCCTTTGTCAAGTGTCCTCAACTGTCAACTGTCAACTGTCAACTGTCAACTGAATGAAAAAGTCCGGGCTAAAAACAGCGATGCCCAAGTTGGTAAGAGCGGTGGTTATCGTTTGATTTATCAAGTTGAATCACCGAATCAAGTTGTTTTACACCTGATTTACTCAAAATCAGAACAAGCAAACGTCTCGGCCGAAGAAATCCAAACTGCGATCGTACAATACCAAGCAGATCCAGACGATTGACTGTATCTAACCAAAATTTGGGAAATATGTGCTAACTCTTGACTACATACTGACAACAGTGAAAAATATGCAAAAACACCAGCAAGCAACCAACCTATGAACTTTTCCCAGAAATCAGGCAAAAGTGCTACACCCTCAAAAACCCACACAACCCAAAATCCGGGCGCGACCCGATTGCGGACAATACTTTTTGCCGCCGGCATAGCCTCTCTGTGCGCTAGCTGTCAAAATCCTCAAGCACCAAACGCCACAACTCCCGGAGCGACTCCAGCAGCCTCTCCCGTCGCAGTCAGCGCCCCCGGAGCCCCAAATACTGTCAAAATTGTCTCCATGCTCCCGATGACAGGCAGCGCCTTGGGTCAAGCTCAAACAATGGTCAACGGCATCCAACAAGCCCTAGCCGAAACCAACTCCAAAGCTTGCGACGGCAAAATCCAAATCCAATACGAAGTTTACGATGACGCTACCGCCGCCGCCGGCAAATGGGACCCGGCCCAAGTAACGTCCAACTCCAACAAAGCCGTCGCTGACGGTTCGGTAGTTGCCGTCATCGGTCACTATAACTCCGGTGCCGCCAAACTTTCCATTCCCGTGCTCAACCAAGCTAACATCGTCATGATCAGTCCGGCCAACACTTATCCGGGACTGACTAAACCAGGAAAAGGCGAAGCCAAAGAACCCAACGTTTATTATCCCGCTGGCACTCGTAATTTCACCCGCGTTGTCCCCGCTGACGACCTTCAAGGTGCTGTAGCTGGCAACTGGGCGAAATCTTTAGGCGTGCAAAAAGTCTACATTCTCGACGACCAAGAACTCTACGGCAAAGGCATCGCTGACGTTTTTGAAGCAACTGCTAAAAAGTTGGGAATTCAAGTCCTCGGAAGAGAGGGAATTGATATCAAAGCTAGCGACTACAAGGCGTTAATGAATAAGATCAAAGCTTTAAATCCAGACATGATTTACTTCGGCGGCACTACTCAGAGCAACGCCGGACAGATAATTAAAGACATGAGAAATGTCGGGATGGCGGCTGATGCAGTTAAGTTCATGGGGCCCGACGGTATCAAAGATCAAGCTTTAATTGATGCCGGAGGCAAAGATGCCGAGGGTGTTTATGCTACTTTTGGCGGCTTGCCTGCTAAAGAATTGACTGGTGAGGGCGCGAAGTGGTACCAAAGTTACAAGGCAAAATTTAATGCTGAACCGGAAGCTTATACAGCTTACGCCTATGAATCTGCTAAAGTGGCGATCGCCGCAATTAATAAAGTCTGCAAAAACGATCGGGCTGCGATCCGCGATGCTGTCTTGGCAACTAAGGATTTTAATGGGGTACTCGGCACTTGGAGTTTTGACGCTAACGGCGACACGAGCTTGACTGTAATGTCAGGAAATGTTGTTAAAGCGGGCAAGTGGGAATTTGTGAGCCCGCTCAAGACTGAATAATTAGTCTGTTGTCAGTTGACTGTTGACTGTTGTCATTTTATCGATTACCGATCGCAGTTTAGGACGCATTGATACTAAAGAAACCGGGTTTTTACTGGATTTAAGGTTTCGATCGAGTTGTTTCGGAAAAAAACCCGGTTTCTGCCTCGATGCACAATTCCCGATTCCCGATTACCAATTACCGAAAATTATGAAAAAATGGCAGAGTATTCTTCTATATCTAGGTGTAGCTTATATAGTTTTGTTATTAGGTCCGATCGCCGGATTTGACTTACCCAAAATTATTGGTGAAATAATCCGCAGTCCCGAAGTGCTGATTCAACAGTTGTTAGTTGGTTTGGTCAACGGCGCGCTGATTGCAATTATTGCTTTGGGTTACACGATGGTTTACGGCATTATTGAATTAATCAATTTTGCTCACGGCGATTTGTATATGTTGGGTGCTTTTGCTTCCTTAACTGTGTTCGGGGCTTTTGGCATTCAAGACGGCGCACCTTTAAGTATTGCGATACCGGTGATGTTAGTCGCTTTGGTTGTATGTTCGCTGTTTTGTGCTGGACTAAATATTGTTGTGGAAAAGTACGCTTATCGACCTTTGCGAAATGCTCCTCGCTTGGCTCCGTTAATTTCGGCGATCGGAGTTTCTTTTATCTTCCAAAATATGGGATTATTTTGGGGAGGATTGAAAGCTTTTATTCCGGTGATGGGTTCTAATTCGGCTGCTCCGAAAAGCTTCCCCGATTTGTTACCACGAGTTGATATTCTCAAAGCTCTGGGAATTCAAACAAGTATTGTGTTTACCACTAAAGATTTAATTGTGTTGGTGGTGGCGCTGGTATTGATGGTTTTGCTTCATGTGTTTGTGCAGTACACTCGTCTGGGAAAGGCGATGCGGGCAACTGCTCAAAGCCGTGATGCTGCTAAAATTATGGGGATTAATGTCGATCAGATTATTGCTCTGACTTTTTTGATTGGGGGAGCTTTGGCTGGTTCGGCTGGGATTCTGGTTGGTTTGTACAACAATACTATTGTTTTTACGATGGGGTTTACGGCTGGTTTAAGAGCTTTTACGGCGGCGGTTTTGGGGGGAATTGGCAATATTGTGGGGGCGATGTTGGGAGGGGTTTTGATTGGGGTGCTTTCGTCTTTGAGCGATCAGTATTTGTCTAGTCGCTGGACTAATGCTTGGGTGTTTGGGGTTTTGGTGGTGATTTTGGCTTTTCGCCCTGGGGGTTTGTTGGGTGAGAATGTTCAGGAGAAGGTTTGAAGGTGCGGGTTGAAACAATGGCAATAGATACTTATTTAGCGACAGTTTTTCATCGCATGAATCAATTTAAAAAAAATTAAGGAGCTGGAAGTCTTCTCGCTTCCAGCTCCTTTTGCTAATGCTTGCAGTCCCAAATTAGACCGTTAGCGGTTGCACCAATTCCTTGACTGGTGCTTGAGTGTCACCTGACTGCTGCACTCGAATTAGCCACCCTTCGGCTTGAGAGTAGTTATCTTTTTGTACCTGTTTGATGGCTTGCTTGAAGTTCAACTGCACGCCCCAAACATCGCTCGTGAAACGCTTTTCTTGCTTCATATTGTCGAAGAACACGGCGGCTTCGATGTGAGATAAACCGCCTTCGGTTTTGGCAATAGACAGCATCACTTCAAACACATCATCCGCCATCTTCGCATCCCCACAAACGTAGTAGTGACACTTAGGATGACTTAGCAATTTCCAGACATCCTGGGACTTTTGCTGCATCAGGTTTTGCACGTACAGCTTTTGGTCGCCAAGACGGGAAAATGCCACTTCCAGACCAGAAAGTACACCTTGATTCTGCCACGTCTGCATCTGCTCCTGATAGAGGAAGTCACTGTGATTGCGACAGCCAAAGTATAAGGTAGCATCGCCCAAGGGTTGTCCTTGCTGCAACAAAGCGTCCCGATACTGGAGGAAAGCAATCAGGGGAGAGACACCTGTACCCGGTCCTACCATCAGCATCGGTGCATCGAGTTCGCTAGGCGGACGGAAGCTAGAAGTACGGACACCAATGCGAACCTTCGTTCCGGGTTCCAGTCCAGCTAGGTAGTTTGAACAGAGTCCTTGACGGGATTTGCCTGCGTCGGTTTTGATTTGCAGCACGCCAACGGTGATTTGTATGTGCTGGGGATGGAGCAAGGGAGAGGAGGAAATCGAGTATAGGCGTGGCTTTTGCTTCGGCAGCAACTCTAGTAGGGTGGCGAGGGTAATCTCTGCTGAGGGAAACTCATCAAAGAGATCGAGAACACTCATGAAGTTGTCCGCGATCGTTTTCTTGAGCAAAACGCTGTCGGGATTGTCGTCTACCTGCCGGAGAATCTCCAGCCAGGTTTCCAGGCGATGTTTCTCCTGGGGATTTTGGGCTACGGAGTACAGGTAGGTAAGCAGTTCGTTGAACGGTTCCCGCAAAGCTAGATCGAGTTCTTCGGAGAGAACCTGACCTACGGTTGTTGGGACGGCAATGGGGGGTTGGTCTTCTATTTGAGTGCCATCTGGTGTTACGTAACTGGCGGTGAAATAGGTATTAGGGGTGATTGAGAGGCGATCGCACAATCGTTGTACTAATTCCGGTGGATTGCAAGCATAAATAGCAACGTGATCGCCGGTTTCGTATTGTAAATCGCTATCGGAAATATCGAAGATGATCTGACGAGTAGAACGACTACCAGGAATCACCTCTTGGAGCAGTTCTCGATTTGCTACGACAGGAACTTCGATGGCTTTGTCTCCACTCACTGCCAGAGGGGCAAGGGTTGCTGCTTCTGCCTCATTCAAGAACGTAACGTTCAGTTTTGGGGCAGATGCGGTTGTGGCATCGGCGGCGGTGACATCCTCACCTAACACGCGGGAGACGAGTCCCAGCCACTGTTGGAAGGTGTCTGCCTGTCCCTTAATTTCATCCCCTTTATGCAACGGCACAATGGGGTTAGCCCCTGCCTTTGCGAGTGTTTTATCTACCGAAATTGCCGCAGCACAGAAGTGTTCGTAAACGGTACTGCCAATTCCCAGGATGGAATAGCTCAACCCACTGAGGGAACCCGCAGGCTGTTTCTTCAACCACTGAAGGAATTTTTGGCCGTTTCCGGGGATTTCGCCATTACCGAAGGTGGAGGTGACGATCAGGAGGAGCTTTTCAGAGGCAAGGGTATCAGCGTTGTATTCATCCAGCGCCATCACTTTCGCTTTGTAACGCTGGAGTTGACGGGAGGCTTTCCGCGCAAAGCCTTCGGCTGTACCTGTTTCAGAGGCGTAGAGAATCAGGATGCGGTCTTGCTTGTCGTCGTCCAAGTCGGTAGTAGTGATGAATTTTTCTAGATCCATACCATCTTCAACTGCCCAGCGATCGGCAGCATGGTGATAGGCAGGGTCTAGGTAAAAGTCGCGCATCTGGTGATGCCAGACTGGGCAGGTACTCCCTCCGGCGGGTGGCACAATCCAACCCGCATCTCCCGGACACTCTCTTCCTGCTTTCTTTTCGCGCAAGTCGTGAGCGAGGAATTGTTTAGAGGCAGACTGGTGATCGACCATCGTCACCTTAGATTTTTGGAACGAGTATAGGATAGCGATGTTGAGTTCTAACGCCACGCGATCGCGCCACAACGTTTGCTCAGAACTGGTATCCAGCTTGAGAACTTTGGCGATGTCCTCCGTTTTGTCGTAGCGCCAATCTTCCAAGAAATCCCGCATAATCTCGGTACCCATGTACCAGCCATTGAAAGGGAGGCAGGTGTAGGTAATGCCGCCGATGTCCATGCGGAAGTTGCTGATGGCTGGGATGGCATACCACCGAAAGCCAAGGGACTTGAACTCTGGAATTGTGGGATGCTCAATTTCTACTTGCAGTATATCTTCCGGTTTAAATTCATAGAGTTTGGGTTCCATTCCTGCGACTTCAATCACTAGGGGGAGGATGTCGTAGGGTGTGCGTGGTTCCGGTGGTTGCCAGCCGAGTTTCAAGATAGCTGTGGTGAGATCGAAGTTGGCGCGATCGCCCATAATACTCCCGTTCGGTTGCTCGTAAGCGGCATAGCGAATCAATTGGGAATTCCAGATGCGTGGCCCCCAGCGTTCCTTCGGCTGTTTGGGACGGAAGACGGTCATCGTAATTTGAATATTGCCCCCATTCGTGGCGTATCGCAGGTGTTCTTCTAACTCGCGAAACATCTCGTCGGGGTTGGTGACATGGCGGCGATCGCGCACCACCATATTATTCCACTGAATTCGAGCAATACACTTGGAAGCATTGCGCGACGACAACTGTTCCCCATGGCCCAATTCTTCGCAGGTGTGGGTGTAAGTGCCTGTGGCTTTCACTTCCTCTTGGATTTCTACCCAACGTCGCGCCCGATCCTCCGGTTCCCATTCCTGCTCGGTGGCAATCTGCTCCAAATACTGCTTGGCTTTTTTGAGCAATCGCTCCTCATTCAGCTTGGGCAACTTCATCACATTAATAAAGCGATCGAACAACGTCTGCCATGCGTGCCTTAACTCAGGGGTGAAGTCTGGCACATACTTCTCAAGTATGAGCAGCAATACCTCTGCCATACCAGCATAGGCGCAGGAGGGTATATCATCGCTACTCACCTGGGTTCCTAACTGCTGGACTATCAACTCCTCAAATTCGTCAAAGTCAATCTCGCCACTACCATCGACATCTACGCGAGTAAACAGATCGTTCAGCTCGCTTATGGCGATCGATAGCCCGGACTTGCGCGAGTAATCGATGAGTTCCTCAATAGAGATTGTTCCAGTCCCGTCTGTGTCAATCTCATTAAAGATATACACGCGGAGATCTTGAATTAGTTCGTCTCTACTGCCGCCGTGGAAGCAGTGAACCAAAAATTCCAACACCTCAAACAGGTTCAAGGACAGATAATCCATGTTTGTCCGTCCAAAGATCGGCAGCATGAACGGGTATTTTTCAAATAGGGTTTGAAAAAATGCTTCTCCAATCTGCTGCGTATTCTGTCTGAGCATGGTTAAGGACTGCGCCATGCGTTGCTTTACATCTGGAAGCATTGCCTCTTCGTAGCGACGCATCGCCTCTACCATTGGCACATTGACATCCACCCCGACTGTCAAGGTACGGGGATTCCCAAACCTCACGATTTGAATTTCTGCTTCTTCGCAACTGCCTCCACCCTAAAAGAGATTTGGTCTTATGTTCGCTCCACAGACTAACCCCGCAAGCCCTGCGGTTTTTACGTGTCGAATACCAAACGGAATTCTTCGTAGTTTTGATTC
>JARCMA010000287.1 GCA_030248405.1 Microcoleus sp. MP8IB2.171 | reverse complement strand
CGGTCAGGTGGGCGTTAAATTGGCTATACCATACGGAATTGCCCGATCGAGTTTGCGGGCCGAATGCGATGTTACAAATCTGCGAACGTGCTGCAGAAGAAGGATTACCTATCTATTTGTACGGCTCTCAAGCTTCTGTACTGGAAGCTTTATCTCGCAATCTCTGCCAGCGTTTTCCCAAGTTAATTATTGCTGGAACTCAGCCTTCTAAATTTAGGCAGGTTTCGGCCCAAGAGAAACAAGAAATTGCACAGCAAATTCGCAACAGCGGTGCAGCAATTACTTTTGTCGGTTTGGGGTGTCCCCGGCAAGAAGTATGGGCTTACGAATACCGGGACGAGTTATCAATGCCGCTGATTGCTGTAGGTGCTGCTTACGATTTTCATGCGGGTAATTTGGCTAAAGCTCCTGACTTTTTATCTAAAATAGGTTTGGAATGGCTGTTTCGGATGATTAAGGAACCTCGGCGCCTTTGGCAGCGGTATGTTTTTTTGAATCCGCTTTATATCTGGCTGTTTTTGCTACAAGCTTTGAAAATTAAACACTTCGACCCCACAGACGCCACGCCGCCTGTAGAAGAAGTATTATATGGTTGAAATTTAAAAGTTTCTGGTGAATTATGGGTGCTCACAAGTAAAAAGTAAAAAAGTCAACACATCGTAACTAATCGTTTTGAGGTACAACTGCGATCGCATATTCAAGAAAATTTATATCAAATCCGGTGGCATCCGCATTATAGTGGGAGCTTAAGAACTCGCTACCCAAATCGCGAGATCTTAAGCTCCCACTGACATGATCGAAATATATTATTCCGATGCCGCCGGAAACGATATTACGCCAGAAAACAATTTTTACATTATCTCTGTGGTAAGCTGCGGACTGCACACCTTAAATACAAAGTTTGTGCGTCAGTCTCGATCGAGTCAGGTGGATTGCTGGGTCAATAGTCGCATTTGGTTTGACTATACTCCTGGCATGGGCGATGATCGCAGGGAATCGCAAAAGTATGGTGAGTGTGTAACCAAACTTGATAATCAAGCCAAAAGTTTATTGCCCTTACCTCGATCTTGCTATGGCTTTTGTGCCACAATCCGGATCGAATCGTACTTGTTTTCATCAGCAGCCAAAATTGTTTTTAGCAGTAGCTTCCAAGCTTGGACTTTACTGTTTTCTTTGGGCCTTACTATCTGATGAGATGCCATTGAATCGAACACACTGAAAATTTTTCTTTCATCATTAATCCAACTGTTCTCAAATTGGCGATAGTAGCCATTAAACTGGGTAGAAATTATCTCAAATCCTACTTTTTCACAGATAGCGCGAAAGCTCTGCGGTGTGAAAAAATACAAATGCCTTGGTACATCTAGATGCATCCATGCAATCCCTAATGACTTCAGCCCAATACAAGAGTTATTTGGTACTTCCATCACCAATTTGCCGCCATCCACGAGCAACTGCATGGCATTGCGGAGTGCAAGTAAAGGATCTCTGGTATGTTCGAGTACGTGGTTCATCACAATTATGTCGTACTGTCTAGACTTGGCTTCCGGGGGCAAAGATTCAGCAGTACCATAAAATACATTAAGGCCTCGCTGCTGGGCCAAAACCAAAGCTTGTTGATCGGGTTCTACGCCCCAGACTTTGTGACCATCTGCTTGCAGTTCTTGCAGCAGGTGCCCGTTGGCGCAACCAATTTCTAAGATAGAGGAGGAAGCAGTCCCGAACTCTTGCTTCCACCATTTACTTGTGACATCTACTCCGCGATCGAAACGCCAAGCTAGATGGGTACGCAATTTATCGAAGAAGGAAATAGAAGAGGCAGATACGAAGCCTGTAAAGTCTATATGATGAGTATAATACTCATCGATGTCGTAGAAGCTGGCGATTTTGTTGAGTTCGGGTAGAGGATGAATGCATCCAAGTTGTGACTTTTCGCACCAGTACAATTGAAATGACTCTTTGTTTCGAGGCCTGCGCCAATCACCGGGTATGAATAGCCACGGCTTCATACTCTGTCCCGATATCGGACAGGCGACGGTAGGGCTTAAGCACTGTTGACTTTGCTGCATTTTAGTTTTCATTACTTAGGTACTGGACGTACTAATAAC
Organism: Microcoleus sp. MP8IB2.171; assembly: GCA_030248405.1. Lineage (GTDB taxonomy): Bacteria > Cyanobacteriota > Cyanobacteriia > Cyanobacteriales > Microcoleaceae > Microcoleus. Next base: position 11,001 of record JARCMA010000287.1, on the reverse strand, counting down.
CACTCATGTTAGATCAATCCGGGACATTATGTGTCAGTGATAATTGCGGGATACTAAACACAGCAGATGAATGCCTAAAACTTATGAAGTTTTGGGAATACAATTGCTAAGGCGTGGTTTTCAGGTAACATCGAATTTCACCTAACGCATTTAACTGCCTTTGTCACTTTACTTTTGATAAAAAACTACACTTTCCACTAGGTGGCTGTGAGTAAGTTTTTCTATTGTCAATAATTAAGCAAAAATTTAAGGATATATTAAGTTATAAACAGGGTAGGCTCTAGGCTATGATAGATACCAATAAAAGCTTTTGTGCATTTGTACCTAAATAATGAAGTAGTTGATTTGACAAAATTTAAACTAAAACCCCTGTTAGTTTTACCAGTTCATGTGAACACGAAAATGAGTTGGTCGCTCAAGGGTTTAGAGTTGCTGTGGGATTTGGTATTTGCCAATAAAATGTAACCCGTTAAAGGAGACTTGAGAACCTATGGAAGAAGTGCGATCGCCCAGTCGATTTTGATGCTATTAAGTTTGAAACAAAACATCTAAATCTAATGGCGGTCGCTCACCTCAACCATTGCCTTTACAAGACCTCCGATTTTCGTGGCTACCTTAATGAAACCAGTCTCAATCATAGGCAGAAGGATTCTTAAGGCAGTTGACTGTACGCCAAAACCATATCTGGAGCGTCACATACTTGACTTTCGGTGACTTGATTAGGCCGTGTTGAGTAGGCAATAGCCTGCATATGTTTTACGCGAGCTTGAAAAGTCTTCTCAAATGTGTGCTGTTGAGCAAACTTCAGCGACTTGAACGACATCGATGTAATTTCTTTCCGGTTGTGGCTGAGTTCTGCAATTTTCTTCGCCATCTGTTTAGGCTGATTCATTGGCACTACCCATCCTGCCTCCGACATTTCTGCAATTCCCTGGAATGCTTCGTTAGCATACCCAACAATCGGCACGCCACCAGCCATAGTTTCTATGTAAGTACAAGAAGGATCGCCCTGCCGGTGACAGCAAACAAACAAATCAATATTGTTCTTCACAAAGGGGAAAAACTCTGTGTTAAAGTCAGGCACTCCGAGCATTTTCACGCAATCATTAAGTTGATTGGCAGCTATTTGCTGGTGCATCATCTCTTCTAATTCACCAATACCACTGATGAACATTTCAAATTTTACCTTCAGTTGTTTGAGTTCTCTAGCGACCTCAAGTAAATGATCGGCTCCTTTCATCTTAATTAGGCGACCTGAGAATACTAGCCGCAGAGGCATATCTTGAGAGCGATTTTCAGTGCGCCGTTCAATGTCAGCTTCTGTTGCGAACATTGACTTGCGAATGCGCGTGTCAAAGAAAAACAGTGGATTGCGACTGATATGCTTGTATTCTTGGTAGGTAGGGGTGCCGTTGGACTGCAATCCATCTGCCATTGCGATCGCCTTGCGCTGCTTATATTCCTGACTGTAAGTCCAAAGAATTCTTCGCAAGCGGATCAAGGGATTGCTCGTACTCACATTCACTATCTGTTTGCGAGTTTTGAGACTGTATTCGGAAACGTAAATACACGGTACTCCCGCTATTTTACACACTTTACTGATATGGTTCTGTCTGTATTCCGGGACAGCCAATACCAGCGAACTCTGATGCTGATGTAGTAAAGCTGGGGTGATTTGATCAAAAGAAATTATTTCCAGTTGGAATGGCAATTCATCAAGTTTGAATTTTTTTGAATCTATCTGGTCGTTGTCTTCTTGGGTTTCTTCCATCATTACCGTAATGGAACCAAACCAATACTTAGCTAACTCACCAACTGCTTCAATCAATTTGCGGGTGAGTAAAACTTCACCGTTTGGTAAAAGCTTAGCTTTGAGTGGCTGTAAGATTGTCAGATTGTTGTTAGTAAGCATAGTTAGGTACTTCCTAATTTTAAGTTTTTACTGTTGATGGGGTAGTGAATCTTTGGTGTACTTGGCAAGGGCTGTTGAGCGATATAACCGACATCTACCGAATTTAAATTTCGCCGCCTGATACGAGAAGCATTTCAGACTCTGTTTCGGAGATATCTAATACTTAAGATTGATTCAGCAACTGGATTAGACCTTTTTTATTTTAAGGTGAGATCTGTTTGATATGTCGCAATCATCTGCGATCTACGTAGAAGTGTCAATAACCTTTTCCGAGCTTTACTCAATCTTTATAATTGAGCGGTCAATTATAAAGAAAAGCGCAATTTTAGGGTAGATTTGGTTAAAATAACGGTTCTCATAAGTATTTATACTTAAGTAAAATCATTTAACTGCTTCTAGCTAGCAAGAATGAGCGCGAGTTGCGAATACGGCGAGATTAATGCTTTAAGTAAGTCGCCGCGAAAAAACGCCCCTAGGTAAACGAGGGCAAAGTCTCCAAATGATCTCTACTGGCTGACTTAAACCTGTTTACATAGTGTTACATTATGCGGTTTAATCCGGCCTACCTACTGAAACCATAGAGTTATAACAAATTTATTAAAACTTTACATAAATAGATATGTTGTAACATAATAATATTTCTTTACAATTCAAGGCGAAGCAGAAGGAATAAAAAAAGAAATTTTATCCCTTCTCTCTTCGCTAATGCGAAGCCTTGATGCTGAACTTTTCTTTAATAAACCGGATATAAAGGTGCTTAAAGGCCGACTTCACCACGCGGGGCATACCAAAGTCGATCGGCATCATGTTTTCCGGCAACTTCCAATCCAAAACCTTGAGATTTTCAGGCTGCAAAAGCGGAAAATTAATTGCCTCTAAATTCGAGCAAAGTCCCAATCTCATCGCCGCAGCTACAGTCGGAACCGCCGCCGGATCAGCATTAATAATTTCAACTAAAGTTCTGTCCAAAGCAAACACATCACTCGACGCGCCCAAAATTCCCAAAAACTTAGGTTCGCCGCCGCTTGGCCCGTTACCTTCGTGGCCGATAATGCCATCCAAAATCGTCAAATTTGGGTTAATTGCCCGGGCAGTTTCTACCAGCATTTCACCGAATCTGGCGCTATCTTTGCCAGCTTCCATGTGCCACCAAGCCTTCATTTTCCCCGGTACGCAGCCGAACAAGTTTTTTACGCCCATTGTCACGGTTAATTGAACGTGAGATTTGAGTTTGGGCAAATTAATCACTACATCCGCTTCCATTGCTTCTTTGCAAATTCGGAGATGATTGAAATCTTGGCTGACTGTTTCGTAGCGTTTTCCTTGAAACTCAACTACTGGCAAATTGAGTTCTTCCAACAGTGGCAAATAACCGTTAGCTTTGGCTACACCCATCGCGCTACCAAAAGCTGGACTGTCTCCTAAAAACGGTTTTCCGCCCGCTTCTATGACCATTTTCGCCACGCAGTAAACCAATTCCGGGCGGGTGACGCATTCTTTGGTAGGGCGAGAACCGGTGAGGAGATTGGGTTTGAGTAAAACCCGATCGCCCGATTTGACAAAAGCCGAGATTCCGCCCAAGGGTGCGAGCAAATTTTCGACAGATGTTTGCAGGATTTGGCGATCGTATGAATTGGCCTTAATTAAACTAACAGAAGACATGATGTTATTGGTTATTGGTTATTTGTTATTTGTTATTTGAGATGGGGCATTAGTAATTGATAATTGGTAATTACAACAAATTACCAATGATTAATCCTCATATCCAATGCCCAATGCCCCATGCCCCATTATGTATTCATCGGCAATCTGCCAGAAGCAGCCCGCTGCATCGTACTAACTCGCATGGAATTCGAGAAAATTCCTTGGCCTTGAAGTTCCGGGATAGCAGGTTTAATTTCCACTTTTATCAAGCGGGCAGTGCAGATAAAAACTGTTTGATCGACTAAATGAAAAGTCAACCAAGGTTGATTTAACAACTGCAGCACTTCCTCTTGAAATTCTGATGCAGGCATAGGAATTGTAAAGGTTTCCGTGTGACCTTCCACATAATGAAATGTCACTTGAGTTGTGTTCTCTTTATCTTGAGTTAATTGACCAAAGGAACCTGCGCGCATAAATTTTGCTCCCAAACTTTAGAGTTGAAAAGATTAAGACGGCGGTTGAAACCGCGTCTTGTCAAACTAAGTCCACCTCCGTGGACTGAAGAAAATAATGTAATTTTAACCGCCCAACCTTCAACCTGCGGAGGCTGGTTTTGTTTGAAAAGAAGCGGTTTCAACCGCCCGATTTTCTGGCATCGCACTCATTTTCTCTAAATCTAGAACTTTTGCCAAGTCTTCTGCACTCATTAAACCCTGTTCTAGCACAATTTGCCGCAAAGATTTGCCGGTTTCTAGGGATTCTTTGGCGACGGCGGCGGCGTTGAGATAGCCGATGTGAGTGTTGAGGGCGGTAACGAGGGCGAGACTACCTTCAGCATAAGCGAGACATCGATCGCCCTTTGCTTCAATTTTTTCGAGGCATTTGGTTGTCAGCGCGCCGATGGTATTGCCCAAAATTTCGATGCTGTGAATCAGATTGTAGGCGATTAAGGGCATCATCACGTTCAATTCTAATTGTCCTGCTTGGGCGGCAAGGGCGATCGCGCTATCGTAACCCATAACTTGAAAACAAACCATCGAAGTCATTTCTGCCATCACAGGATTGTATTTTCCCGGCATAATAGACGAACCAGGTTGCACAGGAGGCAGTTGAATTTCTTTCAAACCCGTTTTCGGCCCGGAGTCCATCAAACGCAAGTCATGGGAGATTTTAACGCAATCCTGAGCGAGATTTCGCAGTGCACCGGAGACATTTACAAACGGTGCCATACTCTGCATAGCTGCCATTAAATGCCTTGCTGGTTTTAGGGGGTGGTCGATTAATTCGGAGAGAATTTCAGCAACTTTTTGAGAGTATTCAGGGTGAGTATTTAAGCCTGTTCCGGCCGCACTTCCCCCCAATCCCAGAGATGTCAAATCATCGGATGCCCTGTCAATTCTCAAGGTATGTTCTCTGAGAATTTGCGCCCAAGCGCCGAAGGTGTCGCCGAGTCGAACCGGCACTGCATCTTGCATATGAGTGCGGCCGGATTTAACAATATTTTTGAATTCTTCTGCTTTGTTTTCTAGGGCGACTACGGCATCCGACAAAGCCGGAAACAGAGTTTTTTCTAAGGCCAATAATCCGCCGATCCGAATCGCAGTCGGAATCACATCATTTGTCGATTGACCGTAGTTTACATGATCGTTAGGACTGACGCGCTTGTAGTTGCCTTTTTCATCGCCCATAATTTCCAAAGCGCGATTGGAAAGAACTTCATTGACGTTCATGTGGTGAGAAGTTCCCGCGCCTGCTTGGTAGACATCAACTACAAATTGATCGCGCAAATTTCCTGCTAAAACTTCATCAGCAGCTTCGATCAGTGCTTGGCTGATATCTTCAGGAATGCAGCCGAGTTTACCATTCGCAATCGCCGCAGCTTTTTTAATTAAAACGCAAGCATCGACGTAAGTTGATAAAGGTTTGATACCGCTAATTGGAAAATTTTCAACGGCGCGCAGAGTTTGAATGCCGTAGTAAACGGTAGATGGGATTTGTTTGTCTCCCATTGAGTCGCTTTCGGTGCGGTAGGTAATGGTTGGCTGTTGCGTCATATCGTTTGGTTTGTGATAATTAGGAAGTATACAATTTTTTTGTAACAGCGTGTTCTGGGTGTTTTTACTTTACCGCACCCGCTGGCGACTGTACAGTAGCGTAAGTTGCGATCGGCTAAAATTATCTCACATCCCGGGGTTGAATCTCAAATCTCGAATTAAAGCTGCGGTGAGGGCGAGGGCGAAAAGGCAGTTTACAAAAAGCTAAAATTGATTAGAAAGGGCGATCGCACGCCGACAGGACTGCTCAGCTATAATCGTACAAGTAAATCCATTTCACTCTTAGGGTTAAACTGTTATGAACAGACCAGCAAAAACTTTCAAATACCCAGTAATTTTTTTGAGAATCGGCAATCTCGAAAAAATCTTGTTAGAAAATCTGCGACTGCTTCCGACAGAAAGACAACAGGAAGTGCTTGACTTTGTGCAATTTTTAGTACACCAAGGACAAAAAGTAAAACAGTCACCAAATGAAAGTTCTGAGTCTAGTATTTCGCCAACAGAACCACCGCATCCCAAGCGATCGTTAATGGATTTTCTTAGGGTCTTATTAGAATTCCCTAAAATACTAGAACCGTCTGTGGAGATAACAACCCAACAAGATTTAACCGCTGCCCAATTAACAGAGTTTTTTGTACTCGACGGCGAAGACTATTTAATTGACCCAGTTATTACTCGCAGCCACGAGGCTTTTTTGAAAGGCTACGCACCCGAAGATGAAGGACTTTATGACGACTATTGAACCAGGTGATTTTTGGGTAGCAAATATTCCCTTTACAAGCGGCGCAGGCTCTAAAAAACGCCCCATACTTTTACTGTGGTTGGATGGCGAGGATGTGGTAGCAGCAGCCGTCACCTCTGCAAAACCCCGCAGCCAAACTGATGTATTTCTTAATGATTGGCCCGCCAGCGGTTTGCGCGTTGCTTCAACAGTGCGTTTGTCTAGATTAGATTGTCTGGAAAAGTCTTTGTTGCTGGCGAAAATCGGGCAAATTTTTCAACCAGATGCAGAAGAAGTGAAACGAGTCTGGGATTTGTACGTTAAGCCTCAATTCTAACATATAGAGGTTCTGCGTAAGTCCCGATCAGTAAACAGGTTGGGTTGAGAAACCTGGTTGCTGCGTCAGTCCTAAAAGTAGGCGCGGCGAAGCTATCCCGAGCGTGAATCGCACATCTGACTCAAAATCTCAATCTTCTAAATCGCCCTCATACAAAGTATATTCATCCTCAAAAACTTCAGACCAAGAAAGGGATGTTAAGTGACATTTAACTTTCCTCATTTCAATTTCAGCCTCTTTCACGGCTGCTTGAAAACATTTACCCCACATAGATTCAACAATATCACGATTCAAACTAGGAATTTCTTCCTGAATATCTTCTATTTCCCGGCGCGCGGAGAGAATACTGATAGCCCAGCTAGAAGTTTGTTTTTGAGGTTGACATTTCCATTTAATAATATCAAGTATTAACCGAACCAACTGACTTTTTAATGCTAGTTTTTGGGTTCTTCCCATTGCTTCAATTAGAGATTCTAAACCGGCGGTTGCTTCCATAGATTTTCCTGCTTTGAGAAGTGTCTGGACTGTGACAGCAGTTTGATAATGAGAACATACTGCTAACCAGTCCCAATCTTGTTTAGTCAGCATTGCTATTTCCTTGAAATTGCTGAGATTCCTAAATTTATCATAAATTATATCCAATTGAAATGCAGAACAGTTTGTACCATTTTTACAAAGTTTTACGACAAATATTGTGTTGAGTTTGTTTACACTCTGCGAGGGATGGCATAGGTGCGTCGCTCTCAGATTGTCAATATTTAGTTAGGGATTTTTTATGGCGACACACCCTACGACAAACTCATTTTGTAACAAAAGTTCAAGTTCCGCATTCCGTAAAGTTGTTATAATTGGGTGACAATTTTTTTTGAAATGGGCGCATTGCCAAAAATCATGCCGCGTTACCCAACCATAGATAACCTTCTTAGCCTCCAACAGGCACTGGAAGCAATAATTGTTGACGATTTAAAAAAGCTCAAGGCACTATTACCCGATCCTCGCAAATTAACCCGTAAAGCGGATCTTGTTGATGGAATTAGATCGCAATTGCTGGGAGAGAACCTTCGGAAACTGTGGGCGCAATTAGACGACCTCCAAAAAGCGGCTGTAGCTGAAGTTATACATGGGGAGGATGGCTATTATTTTCCTGAGATATTTAGCGCAAAATACGGAGAATCAGCAAATTTTGGAACAAGCGATCGCTATGGAACTAACAGAGAACCATCACTGCTATGCTTGTTTATTTATGGCAGCCAGATTCCTTACGATTTAGAAGAAGCATTGCTGAAATTCGTGCCAAAGCCCAAAGAAGCCACCTTAGATTATGGTGAAACAATACAAGATAATGTTAAACTTCGCGTCCAAAGATATAACTATAGTACAGGGGAAAAAGATACAGAAGAATACGATATTCCCTTGACTTCTTGTGAAACACAGTTGGCAGCTACAAAGGATTTTGCAGCCGTTTTGCGTTTGATTCAGTCGGGAAAAGTTACTGTTAGTGAGAAAACTGCTTTACCTACTGCTGGAAGTGTAAAAGCGATCGCCTCTATATTGCAAGGCGGTGATTTTTATAATGAGGAACAGCGTCAAATTACCCTAGCCAAGGATAGCGACTATGATGATGAAGTATTCGCTGAAGTCGGTAGCATCAAGCCCTTTGCTTGGATAATGATAGCGCAAGGAAGCAAGTTCGCGGAACGATCGGGCAAAAAGCTAGTTTTGACGAAAGCAGGAGTGAAAGTTTTACAAGAATCACCCGCCAAAGGTTTACAGACAGCATGGAAGCGCTGGTTAAAGACCAAAATATTTGATGAATTTCGCCGAATTGATGCGATTAAAGGACAAACTGGCCGGGGCGCAAATGGCATGACGGATGTGGCGTGGCGCAGAGATGCGATCGCCTCTGTGCTCGCAGAATGTCCTGTGGGTAAGTGGATTCTATTTTATGATTTTAGTAAATATCTAGTCGCAACTGGCCATAGATTTGAGGTGACGGAGGAACCCTACTGTTTATATATTGGTGAAGCTGGGTATGGAAACTTATCAGAATTGGGTGGCTATAGTTGGTCGATTCTGGAAGAACGATATATGCGCTGTTTTTTGTTTGAGTATGCTGCTACTCTGGGAATCATTGATGTTGCATATGTCGATCCTGCGCTCATACCAAGCGATTATGACGATCTTTGGGGAACGGACAATCTGGAATTCCTGAGTCGTTATGATGGCTTAGTATATTTTCGCTTGACGACTTTGGGGGCTTACTGTTTGGAGTTGACGGATAAGTATACTCCGCCAGTAATTGAGGTTCGTCAAACGCTACGGGTATTGCCGAATTTAGAAATTATTGCGGCGGGAGATGGTGTCGAGACATCTGATGCGATCGTCTTGGATGTCTATACTAAAAAGGTGTCGGATGTTGTGTGGCGTCTGGATCGCCCAAAAATCTTTGCAGCTATTGAAAACGGATATCTATTAGCAGAGTTTACAGAGTTTTTGGACGCCAGGAGTATTGAACCGCTACCGCAAACTGTGCAGCAATTTCTGACGGATGTTACAGAGCGATCGAATAGCGTGCAAGATATAGGTAGTGTCAGGTTGATCGAATGTACTACCGCCCATTTAGCATTGTTGATTGCGAATGATTCCCGTACTAAAAAGTTCTGTCAGTTGGCGGGCGATCGCACTTTAGCGGTTCCATTGGGCCAGGAAACTAAATTTCGCACCGCCCTGCGGCAAATGGGTTATGTTTTACCCCAGAGTGATAAATAAGCTGTCGTGGCATTAGAATTGTATACTGGGGCGGGCTCTCCGGCCCACCCCACAAGATTTTTAATAGACAGTATTTGTAGTATTTGTAGGGTGCGTCGCTGGCGATAAATCCCTAAAAAAGATATACAATCTCGATCGCGACGCACCTTTCACATAGACTGGATCAAATAAACCAAACATTTCTCTTCCTTCTTCCCTCTTCCCTCTTCCTTCCATCAACTATCAACTGTCAACTGTCAACTGTCAACTGTCAATTATGAGTTACGTTGCTGAAAATGCTTTAATCGTACAAAGCGATCGATCGATCTTACTAGAAGTTCACGCCCCAACAGCACAAAAGGCACGAGAAGCGATCGCACCCTTTGCCGAATTAATCAAAAGTCCCGAACACATCCACACCTATCGGATCACGCCCTTAAGCGTGTGGAATGCGCGGGCGGCGGGAATGTTAGTTGAATTGATGATCGCAGCTTTGCGAAAGTATGCTAAATATGACATTCCTGAGTCGGTAGCGCAGGAAATTGCACTGCTTGGTACGCGCTACGGATTGACGGTAATTGAAAGGATTGATGCGGAAAATACCGATTTACAACTGCGGATTGCCGATCGCCCCCTGACGGAGTTGCTAGTGCGGGACGATCGCGTAAAACCAATGTTAGGTAAGCGGATTTCGGATCTTTGCTTTCAAGTAGATGCGGGGAATCGTGGTGTACTCAAGCAAGCTTTACTAGCTGTGGGTTATCCGGCGGAAGATTTAGCTGGATATGTCGAAGGTGCGGAGTTGGCAATTACGTTGCGCGATCACACTTTAGGAAGCGACTTACCCTTTAATTTGCGTGCCTATCAAAAGGAAGCAGTAGAAGCATTCTATCAGAGCGGAGAGGTTAGAGGTGGCAGCGGTACGATCGTCCTACCGTGCGGGGCTGGTAAGACGATTGTGGGGATGATTGCGATGAGTTTGGTGCAGCAAAAAACACTGATTCTCACCAGCAGTTTGACTTCGGTGCACCAGTGGCGCAGGGAAATATTAGACAAAACGAGTTTAACTGAAGATGCGATCGCCGAATACAGCAGCAACAGCAAAAAAACGGCTTCTGTAACTCTCTCGACTTACCAAATGCTCAGTTATCGATCGACTAAAGATGATGAATTCCCGCATTTCGAGTTGTTTAACGCGCAATCCTGGGGACTGATTATTTATGATGAAGTTCATCTATTACCCGCACCGATATTTCGGATTACCGCCGACTTACAAGCGCGACGCAGGTTAGGTTTGACGGCGACATTGATTCGCGAAGACGGGAAGGAAGGCGATGTTTTCACGCTAATTGGCCCGAAGCGTTATGACGTACCTTGGCGCGAATTGGAAGGACAGGGATTTATTGCTACTGCTAATTGTACCGAAATCCGTGTCGCCCAAAATGAGGCGGAGAAAATGGAATATGCCCTAGCGCCCCGCCGCCAACAGTTTCGGATTGCTGCGGAAAATCCGGGTAAGTTGGATGTGGTGCAAAGTTTGTTGCAAAAGGAGGCGGGACATCGTATTTTAATTATTGGTGAGTTT
>JARCMA010000286.1 GCA_030248405.1 Microcoleus sp. MP8IB2.171 | reverse complement strand
TACGGTTCACCTGAATTATCGCTATTTTGAGGCCGGCCCGATTTGGTGGTTTGGCGGCGGTGTGGATTTGACTCCTTATTACCCGTTGGCTGAGGATGCAGCTCATTTCCACAAAACTCTGAAAGCAGCTTGCGATCGCCACCATCCCGGATATTATCCGACATTTAAACTTTGGTGCGACGAATATTTCTACCTGCCTCACCGCCAGGAAACCCGCGGCGTGGGCGGCCTGTTTTTTGACTACCAAAGCGCTCAAGGCGCGCTTTACCGCGACCATCATGTCAAAGGCAAGGCCGCTGAGTGCAGCAACAACATCGGGGTGCCGGAACCTAGAACTTGGGAGTCGCTGTTCGCCTTCGTACAGGACTGCGGCCGGGCATTTTTGCCGGCTTACACCCCCATTATTGAAAAGCACCGATCGAAAGAATACGGCGATCGCGAGCGTAATTTCCAACTTTACCGCCGCGGCCGTTACGTTGAATTTAACTTAGTGTACGATCGGGGCACGACCTTTGGCTTGCAAACCAACGGACGCACCGAATCGATTCTCATGTCCCTGCCGCCTCTGGTACGCTGGGAGTATTGTTTCGAGCCAGAACCCAACTCTCCAGAAGCCGAACTCTACTCGAAGTTCTTAAAACCGCAAGATTGGGCGAATTGGATGCCTCAGCAGTCACCGACCTGAGTTAAACTACTGGGAAAGTAACCACCGCGATAAATAGTAATAAATTTGAGGGAAGGGTCAGTGATTCATATTGATCAAAAAACCCACACGCTTCAAGACGGTACAACAGTTATCGTCTTAGCACCGACAGGACGGTTGGACATCACGACAGCTTGGCAATTCCGCCTCAAGTTGCAAGAGTGTATTTCCAAACTTAGCCGCCATGTCGTCGTGAATCTTGGTCAGGTAAACTTTATCGATAGTTCTGGCCTGACCTCATTGGTAGCAGGTATGCGCGATGCGGATAAAGTTAAGGGAAGTTTCCGCATTTGCAATGTTCATCCAGAAGCCAAACTGGTGTTTGAAGTCACCATGATGGATTCTGTGTTTGAAATCTTTGAAACGGAAGAAGAAGCTCTAGAGGGGGTGCCGCGCGCCAGTTGAGCCCTCCCGCCGACATCGGTTGCGGTGTAAGGACAATTTAAATCAAACAAAACCTGCCTCCGCAGGTTGAAGAAGACCGGGCGATTGAAATCGCGTCTACACAAACAAAACCTGCCTCCGCAGGTTGAAGAAGACCGGGCGATTGAAATCGCGTCTACACAAACAAAACCTGCCTCCGCAGGTTAAAGACCGGGCGGTGAAAATTACGTCAACTTCTTTTTTAGTCCGCGGAGGCGGACTTTGTTTGTGTAGACGCGGTTTCAACCGCCGTCTGATTTGCTCCCAAACCTATTAGCCAGTATCTCAGAAGCAAAATCCTGGCGCTTGACAAATCTCAAAGGGCCCATTAAAGCCCCCCAGATAGCCTTGCCTGTCGTGGGGCTTATTCCTTTGTCGTAGCTGATAAATTCCTCGCCTGCGGCTTCAAATCCCAAGTCTACTTGGTAGTTTTGCCCGCCGTAGGTAAAGCCGCAGCGAGTGCCCTCCGGCAAAGATGCCCGAAAACGATAGCGGTTTGAGGCTAAATTTTGCACCGCCACGGAGAGGGTGCAGCCTGGGAGGAATTCGATTTGCTCCCTGGTTAGTTTTGCTAACAAGTCGGGGTTGCTACCTGCTCCTTTGACGGCTGCGATATCCTTGAACATATAATACTGAGCTTCAATCAGTCCTGGCGCTATCTGTGAGTGCCTCAGTTGCACGATGCGGGGGCGGTATGGCTTGTCTAATTCCAGAATGTTGGCTTGTTCGGCAAACAGGGCAATGCTGGGTTCGGAAAATAACGGAACCGGCAGGGGTCTTTGCCACAAACGAAGGTGGACGTACCACGTCGGCTCTGCTAGCGCTTGTTCTCGGTTGTCAAATTCGCCCGCCATGTACTGGGCTAAAGCTATTAATTCTGGAGAAATTGTCATGTTTGTTGGATTTTTCACGATTATGACTTGACAAAAAAACTTAATTGTGATAAAGAACCGATCTGGGCAAGTCAGAAGATTAGATTTATGAGCGATCCCAGAAGAGCTATGATTGTAAAGATACTGGGGTTTTACCCTCCTATTGCGACATATTAATTGTTGCTGCCGATCGCGCGTAAAATCTTTTTGATAAAATTTTGTCTCGCAAGGAGGCGGCAACGCTTAAAAAAACTGGCAACTTTTGTCAGCCCGATCGCAGAATTGACTCCCCGACTTTACTCACGCCGCGCTGGCACGCCCGCTACGGCAAAATTATTTATCTATAAGACTCAGGTGAACAATAACCGTACTGTTTCAGATACTAAGCGAAGTTTCTATACGATTCACACTCGACCGATCAACTCAATTTACCGTCGAGTGGTGGAAGAGTTGATGGTAGAAATGCACTTGCTTTCGGCGAATGCCGATTTTCAATACGACCCGATTTATGCTTTGGGTGTAGTGACAGCTTTTGATCGATTCATGCTCGGGTACGCCCCTGAAGCAGACAGACTTTCGATTTTTAACGCTTTGTGCAAGTCCCTAGAAGACGATCCCGAACGCTACAAGCAAGACGCTCAGCGCTTGGAAAGCTTGGCAGATAGACTTTCCGGGTCAGAGTTGCTCTCGTGGCTCGATCGTTCGACCAGCTTTGAAGATACAGGAGATTTGCAAGCGTCTTTAGGGGCGATCGCCAGCAACCCTCAATTTAAGTACAGTCGCTTGTTCGCGATCGGTTTGTTCTCGCTATTAGAAAAAGCTGACCCTAACTTAGTAAAAGACCAAGAAACGCGAAACGACGCGATCGCCAAAGTCAGTGCGGCCTTGCACCTGCCAGAAGACAAAGTTAGCAAAGATTTAGATTTGTACCGCAGCAATTTGGAAAAAATGGCTCAAGCGCGAATAGTGCTTCAAGATGTCATCCAAGCGGAACGGAAAAAACGCGAAAAGCGAGAAACAAAAGTTACCGCTGGCCCCTCGGCAGACTCTTCTGACAGCAACAATTAATCGTTGGAAAAAACAAGTCATATCGTGTCCGCTCGATTAACCGCACGCGCGATGAATCTTGGTTGCTCAAAAACTAGAAATCCCGCTTTCTCTCAAGAGAGCGGGATCGACTTAATCAAAATAGAGCTGTTGGGGTGGTACTAAGGCTGCGGCTCAAAATTAGTGGCGTTAGCTTGCAGCCAAGTGCTTAGCTGTGAAAGAACTTCGTTTCCCGAAGACTTGCCCAAAGCTGTGGGGTTTGGGGTGTCTGGCCTGTCCAAGTTGCGGGCGATCGCTGCGTTGACTTCTTTGGAAATCAAATCGTGAAGTTGTTCTTTAGCCCTAGCTCTTTGAAAATGAGCTCCCTCTTCCGTCGTAGCGTACAGAGGTGGCAGCCTATTTAAAGCATAAGCTGCAATATCTCCCACATCCAGACTTAGGTCGCTCGTCGCCTCAATTTCTGCCACCCTAGCGATCGCATCACTGAGTACCAATTCTTCCATCACGTTGATGAACTGTTTGCGTGGCAGAACCACAACTTCGCCCGTCAACAAAGATCCCATCAGACGATCGAGAGCCATGTACTCTTCGATCGACAATTCCGAAGCAGTATTGCAGATCCGTCCCACCTCAGCTTCCATAGACGGCGTTAAATAGCCATCCTGCAAAGCCTGTTCAACAATTTTTTCAATACTCATATATGCGTCCCCGCTCAACGGCATCATCAATAAAGTTTTGTGAAGACGCGATTGTTAGCGTCTTGAGATTCGAGTTTTGAGAGTTGAGGTGAGAATTTTTATACAAATCCTAACTCAATACTGATAACCCATCACAGTTATCTGCACACCCCAGCCACAAACTTACCCCATAATTGACTGATAAATTCGTCAAAATCAGTAATAATTCCTACTCAATTCCCTGAAGCCGCCAAGGTACAGGATCTACGGACTGCCCATGCACGTAAAGTCCCCAATGCAGGTGAGGGCCTGTAGAAGCCCCTGTTGACCCCACAGTACCAATTACTTGACCGGCTTTCACGACATCGCCTTCCTTGACATCAATCCGGCTGAGGTGCATCAAAATACTTGCTACCCCCTGACCGTGGTCGATACCAACCACGTTTCCGTGGATTTTGAAGCCTTGCGATTCACGTCCCACTAGAGACACGCGACCTGCTGCTGGTGCCACTACAGGGGAACCGGAAGCACCCGCGTAATCAACGCCGCGGTGGTAGTAGTCTTGAGCAAATACCCCATTATAATAACGTCGCACCCCGTAAATAGTAGTAATTTCGCCGGAGTTGGGGCGCAACAATTTGCCGTCCCAAAATTTTTCGGGTGTCACCAGTGCTTTAAATGCGTCTACGCGATCGAATTCAGCATCTGTACCTTCGCTGTCTTTCCCAGGCGGTAGCCAGATGGATTGAGTGGGAAAATTTCGCGATCGAACTTGTACACTCAATTTCTGCACTTGTCCGTCACCTGCGACTTGAAGAAGGCGGGCACCGGCTTTCTCAACCGGCGTCGTCGGCAGCAGGGCTCGAAAGCGTCCGTTGCCGATCGGAAACGCGGGGTAGTTTTTTTGTTCTAGAGAAACTGTAGGAGTTTCCCCGCCCTTACCGTCAACCTGAATCATTACTGACAGCGTATCTCCCAGTTCGGGATTTTGTGGTGTCACGACTACCTGCAAAGCTTGCACCGGCAGGGCAAAACTTAGAAAGCCGGCCACAATAGGCGCGATCGAACTGGCGGTTAGCTTGTTTGCTTTCAATTGCCACCACCGCAAAATCAGACCTGTAATTATTTCCGTACTTAGTCCGCAGTTGTCTCGATTCACAGTCATTACCATCACTAGCTGTCCTTAACCTTTCTCTCGCTGAGATATTTTTAACTATCTAGACTAACTATAGCAATCCTCAATGGATCTAGAGAAACAGCCGTAGATAAAAAGCTTGGGAAACTCAAAGATTTGCAGCTCAGAGATTAACTTAAATCAATACTTAACTTCAGGTGGTAAGAATAATAAAAATTCCCGTAGTGCGGGGAGGAAATCCCGCTTGAGCCAGACGCTCACCCTACCGTTTTCACCGCCAATCCAGGGGAGCCGAAGTTTCAACATAAAAAATAATAGCATCTATAACCGGATGAGATTATATTTTATCAGCCATAGCTACTGTTACATAGCTTTCAATAATTGGTATTAGTTATAATAGTTAACAGCGCTGCGACAAAATTATTTTTTTAATCTCAAATCCGCGCTTCATCGTCGGGCGTAAAATCGAATCAACATTCAACAGGAGCATCTCAATGAAAGCAGGCAAGCTAGAAATTGGAGTTTTGAGGCTCTCTTGCTGCGAGGCTCTCTTGCTGCGAGGAAAGAGGAAGAAGGAAGAAG
>JARCMA010000285.1 GCA_030248405.1 Microcoleus sp. MP8IB2.171 | reverse complement strand
CCTCTCCCCCTTTCCCCTGTGCTTCAACTAACTAACTTCTAACTTTCAATTCCTCCTGTGCTTCCCGCCGCAGTCTAGCAGCAATTCTAAACAATTCTTGACCAGTGTGCAAGTGGCGATCGTCATAATTCAGAGTAAATAAATGCAATTCTTCTATGCCATCGCCGACTTGATTGATGGAGTAGTAGAGATGCGCTGCAACTCCGGCTACATTAGATGGATTGGGCATCGCTTTCAGAAAGTTATGAGCTTTTGAAAGAAAGTCGCGGCTGGTTTCGATATAAGCTTGAAACTTTTCAATCAGTTCGTCATCAAACGGATCTGCTGACAATTCGTTTATTTCCTTTTTAAGCGGCTTCAAGATGCTGTTGAGCATTCTATTGACTGGTTTGTATACTTTAATCAGCCACTGTTCCATTTGTTCGTCGGCATCCCGCGCTGCTTGTTGGCGCTGGCGGGCGACGTTTGGCGCGCCCGGTGATTGCTGTTGGCTTGGCTGGGAAAATTGGCGATCGTAAAATTGTCGGTGTTGGGCATCTCCTAATATTTCATAGGCTGCGTTGAGGCGGATAATCTCTTCGTGACCGGCTGTGGAACTCTGGCTATCTGGATGAAATATTTTGACTAAACGGCGGTATGCTTGTTTAATCTCGGCCTGTGTTGCTGTTGGGCTAATCTTTAGGGTTTTGTAGTGATTGGTAACGGAAGACACGCTGTTATTTCCTTGAAATCTGGATAATCTGCAAAAAAGTGCTTGACAAAAATATCATTATTTGCTACTCCCTTATGTATTTATATGATATAAATGCCAAAAATTGTAGGTAAAAAACCTCTGTTTTCAAATTATTATAAATCCATTTTATAAAAATATTGACTCTTTAAAAGTTCGTAGTGAAGACTTCAGTCCTCTGTTGATGGAGTTGAGTTAAGAAGGACTAAAGTCTTCACTACAAACAACAGCAGAGCGTAGAGTGTACGCCCTGCTTTTAGTTTTTGGGACTGATCCCCAAAGCGAACCTAGTTGACAGCCATCGCTAGATTGAGTTCTGGATCTTGGAACAACGGAGTGCTCAGATAGCGTTCACCGAAACTAGGCTGAATCATCACAATCAATTTCCCTGCATTTTCGGGACGCTTGCCGACTTTCACCGCCGCACATAGTGCCGCACCGCTGGAAATACCGGACAAAAGTCCTTCTTCTCTGGCCAAGCGGCGGCCATAGGCGATCGCCTCGTCATCCGTAACAACTATAATTTCGTCGATCGAATCCACATTCAGCACCGGCGGCACAAAACCAGCACCGATACCTTGAATTTTGTGAGGCCCCGGCTTTCCGCCCGACAGTACCTGACTGTTAGCCGGCTCAACGGCGATCGCCTTAAACTCTGGTTTCCGGGACTTAATCACCTCTGCGACACCCGTAATCGTACCGCCCGTGCCGACTCCCGAAATCAGGAAATCCACCTCGCCGTCTGTATCTTCCCAAATTTCCTCAGCCGTTGTCGAACGGTGAACCTCCGGGTTGGCCGGATTCCGAAACTGCTGCAGCATATACGCATTGGGAGTTTTGTCCACAATCTCTTGAGCGCGACGGATGCAGCCGCTCATGCCCTCAATTCCCGGAGTTAGTTCTAGTTGGGCCCCGTAAGCTCGCAGCATCGATCGGCGTTCGGTGCTCATCGTATCCGGCATCGTCAAAATCAACTGGTAGCCCTTAGCCGCCGCCACCATTGCCAGAGCAATTCCGGTATTGCCAGAAGTCGGTTCCACTAAAACCGTTTTGCCTGGACTAATCAGCCCTTCGGCCTCTGCTTGATTGACCATACTGACACCGATGCGGTCTTTCACCGATGCTGCCGGATTCATGCCTTCGAGTTTTACCACAATCCGAGCCAAGCAGCCTTCAGCTTGGGGAATGCGGTTGAGTTGCACCAAGGGCGTCCGCCCTACCAATTCTGTAATGTCGCCAGCAATACGCATAATCTTTGTCAGTTTGTGGTTGAAAGTAAATGTTAATTCCTAGTTGGCAATATTTTAACTAGATGTAATACATGATATCGAGCTGCCGTCTGCCATTGCGCTTTTCGCACAGATCCTGTAGCGTGTATTTTTGCAAAACTGAGTTGGCAATCGATCGAGCTTCTTGCCAAACTTCCCAAATCACCGCACTTTCTACAGTTTGAGCAGGCGAGTCTTTTTGGGAGCGATCGAACTCTGAGCCTTCGAGACAGTTGATAATTTCCAGGAGTGTAATTTTCCAGGGTTCTCTCGCCAAGATATAACCTCCCTTAGCTCCTCGCTGGCTGCGAATCAGCCCGCAACGTCTCATGGTAGCCAGCAATTGTTCTAAATATCGATCGGGAATATTTTGCTGAGCCGCTATCTGGCGAATTTGCAGAGGCTCGCCTTCTTCGTAGCAATCGGCAAGCTCCAGCAAAGCTAAGATTGCGTATTCGCTTTTACAGGAGAGTTCTACCATAATTGCTTCCAATATCAGAATTATCAACTCCGAAGTCAGATGTTAAAATTCTCCTCAATGTTGAGTTCCCAATTCTAACTCCTCACTTTACCTTTTATTATACCCCGGTTTTCCACTGAACTTAATCGACTTTCGTCACTTCATCCTTGGGACGATCAGCACTCTCGCTTCTGTGAAACCCAGTTGCTAGTTTCGACTCTCTCTCCGCTTCCACGACGGCATTACCTCAAGAAACCGGATTTCTGCGTCTATGACTAATAATTTTTAATTTTTAATAGATTCTCGGCGCCCCTTTTGTCCCCCAAACAAAAAAGCCCTGCAGCAGGCAGGGCTAAACTGGGCCTTTAGAGTTGCCAGCAGAGAGGGTATTACCCCCTCCCCCTGCCTCCTCTAACCCGCTCTTAGAACGTGAAAGTAGTTCTCAGTGTACCAATAATGATGTCATCATTACGGTCATCTTGATTAGGATTTGTCACCCAAATCACGCCCGGAGTAACAGAAATGTTGTCCGAAAGCTGAAACTTGTAGAACCCTTCAACGTGATAGGAATCATCGTTGCGGAAGCTCCGCAAACTCCTCGAAGCTTCAAGTTTATCCAAGTAAGGCTCACGACCTACCACCAGCCCTAGCAAGTTGCCTTCTTTCCCTAAATCAGGCAAAGCCAAGGTGACAGCGTAGTTCCAGATTTTCGCATCGCCGATGCCGAGAATGCGGGCATTGGTTAAACCAGCCCAGCCACCAAGGATAAATCTCGGGCTCAGTCGCAACGAAGCCTGAGCGCCGTAGGAGTTGGTGACAACTTTGCGAGCCCCGAAGCCCTCAAAGCCTTCGCTCAAACCGTTGAGAGAATTAGCCACGCCGGTACCAGTGAAACCGCCGAGATTGTCGATTCCATTCCCCAAACCGTTGTCAAAGCCAAAGTTACCTCGGTTAAAGTAACCGTGGTTATAGTTGAAAGCAACTTGCAAGTTGCGTCCAGGGGTAAAAGTCAACTGACCCATCGCCGCGTAGTCGCCGTTCAACAAGCCTGCACCCCTAGCCGGACTGGCTGCATTTGACGCCAAATAACCAAATGACAGAGAAGTTGGGCCGAACACGCCCCCCAGTAAGCCCCTGCCGCCAAAGGCATAGTCAAAGCCAATACCTGCGCCACCGCCCAAGCGGTAGATGGGGTTGCGCTGTCCAAAGGCGCTCAGTGCTCCGTTGCCGCCGTCAAAGTCTTCAAAGTAAGGGTTAACAGTCGGCATGATGTCGTCCCAAACGCCAGCGTTGGCTGCAAGGGTAACGTTCAGTCGCTGACCGACGGGGAACTTATATAGCAAAGTGTCTAGGGCAACAACGTTGTCGGTTCTGCCGACTACGTTCCAAGTTTGAGTACCTTCGCTGGTAGCACCAAGGTTGAAGTTGCGACCATTGCCGACTTGAAGCCGTGTCAGCAGTAAGTCTCTGCCTGTGAAGCTCGTATTTAAATTCAGGCGCACCCGTTGTTGGAAGACAGCTTCGTTGTTGTCGCTGCCTACTCTTCTGTTGTCTGTGCCAAACAAGCCAACGTTGCCACCAAAGTCATCGCTGAGGGCAAAAATTGCTTCCCCAGTCAGCTTAGTAGTGGTGGAGAATTGGTTGGCTTCGAGTTCGGATGTCCGAGCTTCCAGAGCATCGACGCGACCGCGCAGGGTTGCCAGTTCCGCTGCAAATTCTTCTTGGAGCCGTTGGAGGGCTGCCAAGTCATCTCTCGTAGCGAAGTTGCCAGTGCCACCTCTAATTAGCTCGCTCACCTTGTCTAAGCAAGCATTTAAACCGGCTGCGAATTCGTAGCGAGTCATTGCCCGGTTGCCGCGGAAGGTGCCGTCGGGATAACCGGCAATACAGCCGTAGCGCTCGACTAGGGATTGCAGTGCTTGGAATGCCCAGTCTGTGGGCCGCACGTCGGAAAGTTGAGATACTGAGGTAACTTGACCTTCAGTTTCGCCGCCGGCAGCACCTTCGGTGCTGTACTGGTTGAGCTGTTCTAATGTGGTGGCTGGGTTTTGCTCTTGTGGTGCTGCTGTTTGGGCTACAGATTCAGCCGGTTTTGGCAAACTTTGTTCTGCCGACTCTGCCACTGCCGGGGCTGGAGTTTCTAATTGAACTGCACCGATTTGCTCTGGGAGAGCGGTAGCTGCCGGGGCTGGAGTTTCTAGTTGAGCTGCCGGAGCAGAATTTTCTACTGGTTGAGCGACTGTTGTCTCAACTGCGGCTAAAGATTCACTTGTAGGTTGTGAGGCCGCTTGGGGATTTGCCTCAGCAGGGGCTGTGTTGGCTCCGACGATCGCACTTTCAGTTGCAGCCGTGGCCACATCTGCCATCGCTGCCTGGGTTTCGCTGCCAGCGACTTGGGAAATTTCTTCTACTGGCTCGGAGGCTGCAGTTGTTTCGGAAACAGCAGCTAAAGCATTTAGTTTCGCTTCGGATGTTTCAGCGGTTTCAGCTTTTGCGACAGCGGGATTGAGCGCATCAGCAGCCTGCTGAGCGTCTGCTGCCATCGCGCTCGAAGAAACTACTAGGGTAGCTCCTAAGACTGCTGGGCTGATTAGTAAGTAACTCCACAAAAATTTCGACATATTCACTCTCATCCTCACACCGATTACAGAGAAACTTTTCTAGTCTTCTATGTGGTCAGTCGTTGCTCAACTAGCATACTCTAAAAACAGACCTAAAATTCACTTTTTCTTTTGATTCTTTCGGGCTGACCGAGTATATAGATGTGACTGACGGCTGCAGAGAGCCTGTTTTTTAACCTGTACTCAACGGCGTCAAAACCAGACCAGGCTTGGGCTGTCGATTGATTTTACTGATGACACTTGATAGCGCCCGATCGCCTATTTACTTTTTAGCACAGCACGCCCGACTCGTCTAGGCTGATTCGACTTTAACCGATACTTTTTTGCTAACATTTGCTAACAAATACATAAGTTGAGAGCTGATCTCAACCAAGGTGTATCAACCGATGCCCGTAGAAATTTCTACAAGCACTTATATTCTTGCGTTCAGCTTGGTTATCGCTTACAGCTATTAGCCAATCTGATTATTTGCTTTGATACTGTAGAGGCAACTTATTTATATAGCGGTTGCGTACTACCAAGGTTTTTCACCTAAATCTGAGTGGCTAAATGCATTCTATATGATATAAAGACCTCTGGCAAATGTAAGTGATTATTAGCAAATGTCAGAAAAGTCTTAGTGTTAATCAACCTCCAAGCTGTGCCCGAGAACGCTAAAGACTTGGCGATGATCGAACAATTCTAACAAATCAGCGTTGATTTTGTTGTGAGCTGCTTCTTGCCGCAAAATTTTCATCGCTGCCTCTGTTCGCAGAGCTCGCTTGTAGGGGCGATCGCCTGCTGTCAGGGCGTCGTAAATATCGGCGATCGTCATCAATTGCGCTTGAATTGGAATTTCTGACTTGTTTAGGCCTCGCGGATAGCCTGTGCCGTCGAGTTTTTCGTGATGTCCGTAGGCAATGTCTGGAACATTTTTCAAATCCTTTGTCCAAGGAATTTGTTTCAGAAACTCGTAAGTGTGAGTTACGTGAAATTCTATTGCCGATCGTTCTTCCGGCGTCAGGTTGCCCCTCGACACCATCAATTGCACGATCTCGTCTGGGTTCAGCAGGGGTTTCTTTGCCCCATCTATATCTCTGTAAGTTTGTCGAGAAATTTCTCGCAGTTGAGCTAGGGGTTCTGCTGCCAAAATGTGAGGCTCGTTTGCCTCTAGCAGCACTTCCCAGTATTCTGCTAATCTGGTTTTCGCCTCTGCTAGCTTAGTGTCTAGCTGTTCGATTTCCTGGCATTGAGCGCACTCTGGCTCCTGGATCGGGTGTTTTCGGTAGGCTGAATGCTCCAGCAAGTATTTATATTTAGACTGGACGCATTCCATTTCCATTGTCCGCTGAGCTAAGCCAAAGCGGTGGCGAATAATTTCTAGCTGTGCGGGGTAGAGCTTTTTCTGTTTGGTCAAAACTGCTTCGGGCACTCCAATTTTGCCAAAATCGTGCAGCAGGGCGGCGTAGCGAAGTTCTTGAATTTGGCGGTTGTTAAAGTAAATAGAGCGCAGTCCTCCGCTGCTGACGGTGTTTACTTCTTCTGAAAGGCTTACTGTGAGGGCTGCTACTCGTTCTGAATGGCCGTAGGTACAGGGGTCTCTGGCTTCTATGACTTGTACCGAGGCTTTGACGAAGCCCTCGAACAAATGTTCTATGCTGTCTTGGAGTTGATTGCGCTCGATCGAGATTGCTGCTTGAGAAGCGAGCGATCGAACTATCCTTTCTTCCCACTCCGAATACTGCTGCGTCGATTCCCAGGCATTGTCTGCTGTCAGCACCGTATCTGCCTTTGTTTTGCGGTTGATCAATTGCAGTACACCTATTGTCTCCCCCTGTCGGTTTTGCATCGGCAGTACCATTACCGAGCAGGTGCGGTAATTAATATCCCTGTCAAAACTGGTATCTAGCCGGTAGGGTACGCCCGAGGGTAAGTCGTAGGCATCAGACAGGTTCAAACTTTGACCTGTAATTGCCACGTATCCTGCCAAACTTTTGTCTGTCAGCGGCAGAGCAAACTCTTTAAACGACAGGCTCGGTTTAGAAGCGTTTTGGGCTACCTTGAACAGCAGCTTAGATGTTTCGTCGCTGTGATCTACTAAGTAAACGCTGCCAGCATCGCTGTAGGTAATTTCCCTACTTTTGGATAAAATTAAGTTTAACAACTCGCCCAAATCTTGGGCGCTCGACAGAGCCGCGCCAATATCTAAAAGCTTTTCTATCAGATCGGTTTTTTCTGCCGCAGACTCGTTCTTGAACTCTGGCTTTTCAAATACGATCATCGTCGGAGGGTGGCGAATAGCCTTTTATACATTGGACTTTTTGCATCTCGACTTTTTTACACCCGATTCTAACCCAGAGTCGATTTTTTATTTGCGAGCTTTCCGCGATCGGGGACTGTGGCTAGATACAGGGCTCTTGTTGGGTCAACTGGCACTCTTTTAATCTAGCGCAGAAATCTCTTGGGCTAGCGCAAAGTCTTTCTCAGTTAAGCCTCCGGCATCGTGGGTTGTCAAGTTAACTGTAACTTTGTTGTAGGAGATTTCTATGTCGGGGTGATGTCCTGCGGCTTCTGAGGGGGCGACCAACTTATTTACAAAGGCGATCGCTTCGATAAAATCTTTAAATGAACGTGTACACCGCAGTTGTTTACCTTCAACCGTCCACCCTGACAATTGACTGGCGCGCTCTTGAATTTCTGTATCGTTAAGTAGGTCAGCCATAATTTATTTTACTTTGGGATTAGCAATGGCAGATTAATAGTCCACCTGCAGAAAATCCTACCAAAAACTATCCGCTCTCACCAATAGCGTTTAGTCTCAAGTTTTAATACTCAAGATTTAACACTATTTGAGGTGAGAGCGGTCTAGCGGGTCTTCAGATTAGAACCTGACTGCCGGGAGAATCCCTAGCTCAGCCTGGTTCCCCGTGGAAGTCGCTTCCCGTTGGAGACGACGGCTGACTGCTAGTGAGCGGCCCCGGCGCACAGCCGGTAGTTTCCAATCTGATGACCCATGCGTTTACTACTTTCTATCATGGGCATCACCTCCGGGATTAGCTAAATGGTTTAATATTTGAACGCACCTCACCCAAATACAAGATTTGGTGTGAGGATTTGTGCGCTAGCCCTTGCCAGCGT
>JARCMA010000284.1 GCA_030248405.1 Microcoleus sp. MP8IB2.171 | reverse complement strand
TGCGGTGTCAAGAAAAAAACATCATGTTAACCATCCATTCTTCAACCCGCGTCGGCGGGTTTTGTTTGTGTAGGCGCGGTTTCAACCGCCGTCTTATCTTGGGTAATAACGTGTCCGGCTTGGGGATATGCAACTTAACCCGCAAATCTTGTCTCAATCCGCTTTACGCACCCAGCCATTAATAGTAAAACGACTATCAGCAAAAGCCTTCGAGGGACAGCTAACTCGCAAAACTTCGTGCATATAGCGGCTTAGGAAAAATACAATGCTATTATTGCGCGGTTCAACGGTTCTGAATGTCTCGTCCGCTACATAAAAATTGTTCTCGATTTTGCTGTCATAAATCTGCAATTCGCCGCCTGAAAAAGCCTTGGGTTCTCGATAGAAATAGTAAACGTAAGTAAAAAATCTGCTTGCGGTATCTGGCGAGCCACTGTCGTTGTGAAGTTTATAAAAGTTGTTGTCATTGTGCATGGTTAACTGAGCTTCTATCTCACCAAGCGGAAATGAGGGAATATTTAATTTTTGCAGCACGTCGGGGAGAATTGCTTTGATGCGATTAACCATCAATTCGGAAAATTCGGGGAACGAGTGGAGTACCATTGAACGGCGGTAATCTTCCGCATTGGTTGAGGTGCTGGTACTCACAAATTCTGATTCTTTTGCTAAGACATATTTGATGAGTTTATTCTTTTCTGCAGGTGTCAAAAAGTTGTCTATTTGGGCGTAGCGAGATATTAAATCGTCATTTACAGGCGGCGCTGGGGCGGGAATTTCTGTGGCGGGAATTTCTACGGGAGTTGCAGGCTGCTGCGGTTGCATTTCCTGCAAGTAAATTGGGGGTTCGGTGACTAATCCGACTAGGTTTTCGCCGGGAAAAGAAAGGGCGGAACGACCTCCGTCTATAGGGATTTGAAATAAGGTGGAAAAACCTACTGTTGCTTGCGTGCGATCGACTAATGTTTTGACAAGGCTGTGCAATAATGGTGTGTCGGATTTGAGAATGACGGTGCACTGATGTCCGCCAGTAAGCAGGATTTTAACTTTTATGTCTTGGGGTTTTAGTTGCTGTTGAGTGTAAGTCATATTTTTTTAAGGACGCACCTGGGAAGTAGTTAGAATATAACAGTTTTGATTGGTGTCACAGTCTTTTTGATCCCCCCTAACCCCCCTTAAAAAGGGGGGGACAAGAGTGTCAAAGTTTCCCGTCTTAGTAGGGGATAAGAGTGTCAGAGTCTCCCGTTTTAAGACGGGATAAGAGTATTCTCAAAGTCTCCAGTCTTAAGAGGGGAAATGAGTCTTCTCAAAGTCCCCCTTCTTAAGGGGGATTTAGGGGGATCGAGACTCTGCTATCAACGAGGGATACAAAAAATTTAGGCGCTTATTGACACCCCCGAACACTATTGTATCCCTACCCTATGATACACAATTGAGAATTGCTAGGTATTATTCCTAATGCAAAAAGTGGCGGATATCGGTGAAAACCATTGTGATTCCGAGTTGGTTAGCCGCCTCAATGGAATCTTTATCGCGCATACTTCCTCCCGGTTGGACGATCGCAATTATGCCCGCCTCAGCCGCCGTTTTTACGGAATCATCGAAGGGGAAGAAGCCATCGCTAGCCAAAATCGCTCCTTTACCCTTCTCTCCCGCTTGTTCCAATGCTAGTTTAACCGATCCCACGCGGTTCATTTGTCCGGCGCCCACACCGATTGTAGTGCGATCGCGCGTCACAACGATCGCATTTGATTTGACGTGTTTCGCTACTTTCCAAGCAAACAGCAATTCTTCCCACTCTTCAGCAGTCGGCTGTTTCTCGGTAACAATCCGCCATTTGCTAGTTTCTTCTACTATATTATCTGAGTCTTGCACCAGCAAACCGCCTGCAATTATTTTAACAGTTTGTGGAGGCCCTTGAGTCAAATCTGGCAAAATTAATACTCGCACTTTCGCCTTTTTCTTGATAATTTCTTCCGCTTCTGGTTCGCACCCCGGCGCGACGATACATTCTAAAAATGTTTTAGTTAACGCCGTTGCGGTAGCAGCATCAATCGGGCGGTTGAGGGCGACAATTCCACCGAAAGCTGAGACGGAATCCGTGTCGAAGGCTTTTTGATAAGCTTCAGAAATAGTTTTTCCCAAGGCTGTGCCGCAAGGATTTGTATGCTTCAGAATAGCGGCGGCGGGAGTCTCTGGGAATTCTACAATTAGCCGCCTTGCTGCTTCTAAATCTACTAAATTATTGTAGCTTAATTCTTTGCCTTGCAGGATGGTGCTAGTCGTCCAGCCTGTCGGTGTAGTTCCGCTTTGATACCAGGTGGCTGCTTGGTGGGGATTTTCGCCGTAGCGGAGAGTTTGCAACTCTTTTCCTGATAAATTAAACTGCTGTGGTAGCGAAGATTCTTCAGCGGATTGGCTGCTGAGATAATTTGCGATCGCGCGATCGTAGTTGGCTGTATGTTTGAAGGTTTCCAGCGCGCATCTTTGCCGGAATTTCAAGGATGCTTCACCGCCATTTTCCCGCAGTTCTGTTAAATAAGTATTGTACTGTTCTGGGTCGCACAAAACTGTCAAATGAGCGTGGTTTTTGGCGGAAGCTCTCAACATTGCTGGCTCGCCGATATCTATCTGCTCAATTGCGTCTGCTAGAGTAACTCCTGGTTTGGCAATTGTCTGTTCAAAGGGATACAAATTGACGACAACTAGATCGATCGCCCGAATTTGATTATCACTTAAATCTGCGATATCTTGCGGTACATCGCGGCGCGCTAAAATACCTCCGTGGATTCGCGGATGAAGTGTTTTGACTCGCCCTCCCAAAATTTCGGGGGAACCAGTATATTCCGCAACTTTGGTGACGGGGATTCCAGCTTCTTTGAGGGCGCTTGCTGTCCCGCCGCTGCTAATTATGTCAAAGTCAAATTCTTCTACTAGACTGCGCGCTAAGTCGATTAGCCCGGTTTTATTGGATACGCTCAGAAGTGCTAGACGTGCCATTGGTTTGAAATTGCGATCGCAAAAATAGACAGGTTATATTTTATATCAAATCTGGCGACAGGGACATGATTTGGTAATTGGTAATTATGATGATTTTTGCCGAATAAATATGAGTCTGCTTGCCTCACAGTGTATTTTTTGTCAAAATCATATAATTTATACTTGGCAGTGGCTTCTAAATACTTAGAAATTGCGCGTCGAGGGTCTGATTGTGTCGCGTGCGAGGGGGATTGAAGCGAGCGATCGCCTTCACAGTTCGTCTCCCTAGGTAAATGCCGATGTGATTGAAACTACTTAATAGAGTGTAATAGATAATTCGATGGCGATCGCTCTTGAATTTTAATGATATTTTAGGATTAATTGTAAAAATAATGTGCTAGCATCGGGTGTAAATTGTGCTCTGCCTAAATTGGCAGGAAAATTGGGCGATAGCGAAACCTTAATCTCAAAAATAATTTGGTAGGGTTGAAATATGTTTTTTCAAGAAGCCGATCCAGAAAATCAGCTCAGTAATATTAACAGTAGCCCGAAACAAACTGCTAAAAACATGACCGATCGAACAAACTATCAAGAGATGCCCCAAAACATAGCCGAGAATTCGGCAGAGGCTAACATTTCTGAAGCTTATGGTGTTAGTTTGTGCGAATTGCAGGAGATGGAGCGAGCAATGGAACAGCTAAAACAGGATTTGAAAGCTAGCGAATCTCGGTTTCGGAATGCGATCGAAAAAAATGCCGACGGCATCGCAATTGTCAACAAACGAGGACTTGTTTCTTTTGCCAACCAGTCAGCAGAAGCGCTGTTTAACTGCAAAGCAGAGGAACTTTTCGGTCAAGAATTTTTTGGCAATTTGGTAGTAGAAGCTTCAGCTTGCGACATTGAGATGGACACGGATATGATTCCCCAAGTTGGAAAAACAGAAGCACCAGGAACTCGCGTCGTGCAAACAGAAGTTGAAGCAATTCGCAAGCACAAAGCAAATGCTGTAGTAGAAATGCGGGTGGTGGAAACGGAATGGGAGGGAGAAATGGCTTATTTAGCTACGCTGCGGGACATTACCGATCGCAAGCGCGCAGAAGAAATGCTTTGGTTGTACGATCGGGCTATGGCAGCTACTAGCACCGGAGTTACGATTTCTGACGCCACTCACCCAGAACATCCAATTATTTATTGCAATCCCGCATTTGAAAGCATGACAGGTTATCGGCGGCAGGAAATTCTCGGGAAAAACTGCCAATTTTTGCACGGAAGTGATACCGATCCGGTGGCAGTAGAAATAATTCGCAAAGCCTTGCAAACAAAGAGCGAATGCAAGGTAATATTAAAGAATTACCGCAAAGACGGAACCACTTTCTGGAATTGTTTCTCAATATCTCCCGTGCGCGCTAGAACTGGCAAATTAACTCATTTTATTGGTGTACAGAGAGACATCACTCAGCGCAAACAAGCCGAAGAAGCCTTGCATAATTCGGAAGCACAAAGCAGAGAACAAGCCGCTCAACTAGCAGCAGCACTTGAGGAACTCAAAGCCACTAATTCCCAATTAGTTCAGAGCGAAAAAATGTCGAGTTTGGGATTGCTAATTGCCGGCGTCGCTCACGAAATCAACAACCCCGTCAGCTTCATTCACGGCAATCTCGCTCATCTCAAAAATTATACTCAAGACTTATTTCACCACCTCGAACTGTACGAACATCACTATCCTAATCCAGTCAAGGAAATTCAACAGGAAAGAGAAGACAATGATCTCGATTTTTTAGCTGAAGATTTACCTAGAATACTGTCTTCAATGAGCGTGGGTGTGGACCGCATTTGCCAGATTGTTCAGTCGCTGCGGAACTTTTCGCGGCACGACGATTCACAGATGAAACCCGTTAACCTCCACGAAGGTATTGACAGCACGCTGTTAATTCTCAATCACCGTTTGAAAGGAAACGGAGAAAAGCCACAAATTCAAATTGTAAAAGAATACGGGAATTTGCCGCCTGTTGAGTGTTTTGCCGGCCCGATCAATCAAGTTTTTATGAATATTCTCAGCAATGCGATCGATGCTTTAGAGGATGCGAACACTAGGCGAACTTGTGAAGAAATGCGAGATAATCCCAGCCAAATTAGGATTTGCACGGAAGTAGCCAGCAATTTTGTAGAAATCAAAATTGCCGACAATGGCCCGGGAATAACTGAGGAAGTCAAGCAGCGCATATTCGATACATTTTTTACTACCAAACCCATTGGCAAAGGCACGGGGATGGGTTTGTCAATTAGCTATCAAATTATTGTAGAAAGACACAAAGGCGAATTATATTGTACTTCCGAATTGGGCAAGGGCACGGAATTTACTATCAAAATGCCGATCGCACATTAGCACGGCGTCCCCATTGCGGGCCTTACCAACTTGCTCTATAAGCAAGCCGGACGATCGCACTCCTAAAAAACGAGAAAAATCGTTTTTTCTCGTTACCAGAATCTGGCTAGGAACGCATACTTAGAGGCTTTGCCTCCCCATTGTAGAGACAATTGTCAGGTGCTTTTCGGCTCACCTTACCCGCATAAATAGCGAATTAAAAAACCTCTGCACCCTCCAACTTCTTAAAAGTTTCAACCTTAGCCCTCGCCGCTTCCCCGCAAGTCTTCGGCGTCGGAAACATCTTCCCAGGATTCGCCAAACCTTTCGGATTAAACACCTGACGCACCCACTGCATCGTCTCTAAATCTACCTCCGAAAACATATCCGGCATAAAACACTTCTTATCAGCACCGATGCCGTGTTCCCCCGAAAGACTTCCCCCAACTTTCACGCACAGCCTGAGAATTTCTCCGCCCAATTCTTCCACCTTTTCCAGCGCACCTTTTACCGAGTTATCGTACAGAATCAGCGGGTGCAAATTCCCATCTCCCGCGTGAAATACATTCGCAATCCGGTAGCCGTATTTCTCGCTCAAACCCTCAATTTCTTTCAAAACATAAGCCATTTGCGTGCGAGGAATTACGCCGTCTTGCACGTAATAATCCGGGCTGAGATGACCCGCCGCTGCAAAAGCAGCTTTCCGCCCTTTCCAAATTTTCATCCGCGTTTCCGGGTCATGGGCCGTAGTGATATTTCGCGCTCCATTTTGCTTGCAAATATCAGCTATCCGCTGTTTGTTTGTGGCCACTTCCACTTCTAAACCGTCGATTTCTATGAGGAGAATTGCCGCCGCATCGCGGGGATAACAACCAGTTGCCACCACATCTTCTACAGCATTGATGCTGATGTTGTCCATGATTTCCATGCCACCTGGAATAATGCCGGCGCTGATAATATCGGAAACCGATTCGCCCGCTGCTTCTATACTGGAAAAATCTGCTAGGAGAACGCAAATCGATTCCGGCGCTTTGAGAATTCGCAAAGTAACTTCCGTGGCGATGCCTAAAGTGCCTTCGGAACCGACAAATACACCAGTTAAATCGTAACCTGGCATTTCGGGAATTTCGCCACCAATATCGACAATTGACCCGTCGGGAAGTACCAATTTTAATCCTAAAACGTGATTCGTTGTGACTCCGTATTTGAGGCAGTGAACCCCGCCAGAATTTTCCGCAACGTTGCCACCAATCGAACAAACAATTTGACTGGAAGGATCGGGCGCGTAGTAGAAACCGGCGCCGCTAACTGCTTGCGTTACCCAGTTATTAATTACTCCTGGTTGCACGACTACTTGCTGATTTTCTAAGTCTACTTTCAGGATTTTTCGCATCAGGGCAGTGACAATCTGCCCTGATGCGAAAAATCCTGAAAGTAGACTTAGAAAATCAGCAAGTAGTCGTGCAACCAGGAGTAATTAAT
>JARCMA010000283.1 GCA_030248405.1 Microcoleus sp. MP8IB2.171 | reverse complement strand
TGCTGCTAAATTTTCTGTCGGTACAAAACCCGCAAATATTACTTTTTCGGCAACTCCCAAATTGAGGGCGATTTTTGCTAATCTAGGGCGATCGTCTCCGCGTCCAATAACTAAGTATTTGACATTGGGAAAACTTTTGGCGATTTGCGGCAAAGCTTGAATTGTGACATCGACACCTTTGTAACTATCGTGCGATCGCAATCTTGCCACAGTTATCAATATTTTAGCACCAAGCAGATCGTATTTTTGTAATAAATGCAGCGGTTTGGGCCCAGTAGTAAATATATTTTCATCTACAGTACAAGGCACTATTTGGAATTTGTCGGGATTTAAATTGTTAATTTCGCAAGTGCGATCACGCGTGTACCTGCTAATCGTCCAAATGCTGTCAGCGTCTCTCATTGCTATTTGATATTTGGGCGGAAGCAGTTCCCACACTTCCTTGCCATAAGTTAAAATTGTGTAAGGAATTCGCAGCGGCTGGCATAAACTTTGAATTAGCGGTGCGAGTTTGATGTGACCGCAAAAAACCCGTTCCGGTCGTTTTTGCAGCAAACAAGTTAGCAATTTTGCGGCAAACTTAAGACGACCAAGCCAAGCGGGATAAGTTTTTAGGTAAGAGAATTTGAGATTTTTTGACTCGAAGGGATTGTGACAATCTGGAGAATCTCGTAATAGCAAAACTTCTGCTGGTGGCGGAAAGTTGTTTGCTGCGGTTAGTGACAGGTAAGCTTTCAGGATGTCTTGGGCGTAGGATTGAATGCCGCCTTCGCTGGAAAATATCTCTAGGAAACAGAATAGGTGATTTGTCGATCGCATTTTTATTTAGATTAGATAAGAAGACTGGGCGGTTGAAACCGCGTCTATACAAACGAAACCCGAGCTCAGAGGGGTTGAAGATAAGAAGACTGGGCGGTTGAAACCGCGTCTATACAAACGAAACCCGAGCTCAGAGGGGTTGAAGATAAGAAGACTGGGCGGTTGAAATTACGTTATTCTCTTTAGTCCGCGGAGGCGGACATCGTTTGTCTAGGCGCGGTTTCAACCGCCGTCTTATTTTAACTTTCCTGTGGGCCCCAAAACAAAAAGCCCCTGACCCATCGCTGGGTTAGGGGAAAAAATTATCAGGGTGCATCTACTAATGTGCTTACTATAGCATCTTCTTGTGGGGTGTCACCCATCATGGGTGATACCAAGCATTTTTTTCAATGAGAATAAGTTATAGTTGGGGTACTAAATGATTGCCAAAGCTTGTATGTCCGATCGCATTGTCGCTGTTAACCTAAGATAGGACAGACGCAAAAATCCTCAGAAACCCTGTGAATTGGTAGATTTATGCTCGCGAAAGCCGATATTTTTCCAGAAATCGGGTTTACGATCGCAAGTCCTATATTATTTAGAATAAATCCGTGCTAGACCTCAAATTAATCCGAGAAAACCCGCAAGCCGTACAAGAAAGCCTCAACCTGCGCGGAGGTAACTATGAAATCGAGCCGATTTTGCAATTAGACAAACAGCAGCGCGAGTTGGAAGGCAAGCGATCGCAACTGCAAGCCCGCAGCAACGAAATAGCCAAACTCATCGGTCAAAAAAGAAAATCGGGTTTACCCCTCGAATCTCCCGAAATTCAGACTTTGCAAGCAGAAGGCAACGCAGTCGGCACGCAGTCGAACGAATTGCAAGCAGAGGAAAAAGACTTAAAAGCTCAAATAGAAGGGTTATTGTTGCCCTTGCCGAACTTGCCCGGTAAATCAACTCCGCTGGGCAAAAATGAAGATGAGAACGTCGAAATCCGGCGCTGGGGAGACGAATACATTCCCCAAAATCCCGATATTTTGCCGCACTGGGAAATCGGCGAAAAATTAGGAATTCTCAACTTTGAACGGGCAGTAAAAATCGCTGCCCCCCGATTTGTCACCTTAATTGGGGCCGGTGCAGCCCTGGAAAGAGCGATTATTCAATTCATGCTTGACCGCCATACCAAAGCTGGTTATATAGAAGTAATTCCCCCACTTTTAGTTAACACCGAATCCCTCACAGCAACGGGTCAATTACCTAAATTTGCTGAAGAAAGTTTTAAGTGCGATCAAGACGATTTGTGGTTAATTCCTACTTCGGAAGTTCCGGTTGTCAATTTGTACCGAGGTGAAATACTGACAGCGGAACAGTTGCCGATTTATCACTGTTCTTTTACTCCTTGTTTTCGCCGGGAAGCGGGAAGTTACGGTAAAGATACGCGGGGATTAATTCGGTTGCACCAATTTAATAAGGTGGAATTGGTGAAACTCGTGCATCCGAGTACCTCTGAGGCTGAGCACGAAAAGCTTGTGCAGGATGCTGAGGGAGTTTTGCAGGCGCTGAAATTGCCTTATCGGACGATCGAGCTTTGTACCGGTGACTTAGGTTTCGCCGCGGCAAAAACCTACGATTTAGAAGTCTGGCTGCCTTCTGCGGGCAAATACCGGGAGATTTCGAGTTGTTCCAACGTCGCAGATTTTCAAGCGCGGCGGGCTAACATTCGCTTTAAAGAAGCGGGGAAAAAAGGCACTCAATTTGTGCACGCGCTTAACGGTTCTGGTTTGGCTGTGGGCCGGACAATGGCTGCAATTTTGGAGAATTACCAGCAGCCAGATGGGACGGTAAAAGTGCCGGAAGTGCTGCAACCTTATCTCAATCGCGAGGTTTTGTAAACTACGAAGACGGGGCGGTTGAAACCGCGTCTATACAGACAAAACCCGCCTCCGCGGGTTGAAGACACGGCGGTTGAAGACACGGCGGTTGAAACCGCGTCTATACAGACAAAACCCGCCTCCGCGGGTTGAAGACACGGCGGTTGAAATTACTTGATATTCTTGAGTCCGCGGAGGCGGACATTGTTTGTGTAGTAGCGGTTTCAACCGCCGACTTATTCTTATTCACAAATTTTTTAATGCTTCCTTAATATCCAGCGCCAAAAATCTATCCAACGCTAAATACATCCAATAAAGAGATAGTTGAGCATCACTATTAGTCTTTTGAAACCCCAAAGCCAAGCTCATTTTTTCGTACATCGGGTGAATCATTAGCGTGTGCAAATCGCAAAGATTGGGAAAATCTTGTTTCATTTCGACCAAAACTTGCTGGATGTGTTCGAGAAAAATAACGCGGTATTCTTCTAAATATTGCGGGTCGATAGTCCAACTGCGGACAAATACTGACTGGCAATTTTCATCTCCCGGAAGTGCCATCGTAAAAGGATCGATCTCAGCAGAAACAGAACTGAAATGCAGGCTTTTACTGGGTGCGTTAAAAAAATTAACTTCCGATTCGGCTGCGGTGGGATAAAGTAAGAAAAAGCCGACAGGATTCAGGTTGTCGCAGCGGCGCAAAACTCCCATTCCTTTTGAATATTTGCCTGCCAAAAGCCGGAGGATTTTAGCGATTTGATAGGGAACTGCGTTAGTGCTACGGTTCATCCAGTTGTAATAAGTTGCTAATAAATTTGCAACGGGGATTGCGTCGCATCGAGGGTTAAAATCATCTAATTTGAGTTTTACCGGATTTTCCGGCGGCGCGGTATCTAAAATTTCTGAAACTGGTTGAATTTGAATTGCTGTAGCGTTACCATCAAAGTGTTTTGCGATTAATCCAAGTGCTGCTAATTTATCTAACATCATTCCGGCGGCGCGATCGCTCCCGCGATCGGAATCGGAGTAAAATAGTTCTGCTGCTTCTCGGTGAGTGCACTGCACTTCTGTTGCTGGCAATTCCAGTTTCGCCAGTGGCGGTTTAATTCGGGGCTGATTTTCCTGAAGCTGTTTCACCGATAAGTAAATCCAAAGCCTGACAAAGCATTCAGCCCTAGTGCGAGTTACGCCTACTCGTTTCATCAACAGCGAAACAGCCGCACGGCGCTGTGACTGAGAATACCAAGCATCTAGTGAAGCAATATCCATGTCAGTCGGGAAGCAGCGAAGGAACTCTAGTTATATATTTTGGCTTAATTTTACCAAAAACTTCACCCCGCTTCAGGTTACTTGTTGCTGCTATTGCTCAACTTGCCTGATTTCCGGCGACTCTACAATATAACTGGTTGCTCCTTGCAAGTTCACTGCTGGGCAAAGCACAATCAATTTAAGGTGTTTTTAGGCTTGATTTAACAAAATAACAAATCTGACTAAATTAGCGATTTTAGAGGTTGACGGTATGTACAGTGCTTATATCAATCGGATTGGGAAATTTTTGCCGGGATCGCCGATTAATAATGATGAGATGGAGGAGTATTTGGGCAAAATTGCCGATCGCCCTTCGAGAGTCAGACAGCGAATTCTCAACAGCAACGGGATTAAACAGCGCTATTACGCGATCGACAAACAGCAGCAAACACTATATTCTAACAGCCAAATGGCAGCCTTTGCCGTCCGCGACGCGATCGCCCAGGCAAATTTGGAACCAGGGGCGATCGACTTACTAGCCTGCGCCACCACCTTACCAGACTTATTAGTACCAGGATTTGCCAGCACAGTACACGGCGAACTTTCCGAATTATCTCCCCTAGAAACAGTTTCAACTCAAGGAGTTTGCTGTGCCGGAATTAGTGCCTTAAATTATGCCGCATCTCAACTCGAACTCGGCAAAAAACAAACAGCAATCGCCGTAGCCTCCGAATTTCCCTCGCGCCTGTTTAAAAACACCAAATTTGAAGCAGAAACATCAGTCCAAGCCGGAAAACCCCTACCTTTCGATACAGAATTTCTGCGCTGGATGCTCTCCGACGGCGCGGGAGCATTTTTGCTCCAAAACCATCCCAACGCGACAGGAATTAGCTTAAAAATAGAATGGATCGAGCTAATTTCCCACGCCAACGCTTATCCAGTTTGTATGTATTCAGGATTAGCAAACGAAACAGCAACCAAAAGCTGGTTAGATTATTCTTCCTACCTCGATGCAGCCACAGCCGGAGCTTTTGACTTGCGGCAAAATATTCGATTACTAGAGAATGTAATGAAATTAGGCGTTGAAGGTTGGCTGCGCTTGATTAAAACCGGGAGAGTTTGTCCGCAGGAAATCGACTGGCTGCTGTGTCACTATTCCTCTCACTTTTTCCGGGGACAAATTGTCGAACTTCTCGAACAAGCAGGCTGCATGATTCCTGAAAAAAAATGGTTTACCAACTTGTACTCGCGGGGAAATACAGGCTGCGCTGCGATTTATTTAATGTTAGAGGAATTGTTCAATTCAGGCAAGTTGCAGCCTGGACAAAAAATCTTTTGTTTTGTCCCGGAAAGCGGGCGTTTTACAACGGCGTACATGATGTTAACTGTCGTGGAAAATACCAATAAATCTATGATTTCTCAAATGTCTAAATCCGTTGATGTTCCCGAAGCTTCGCCTCTCGAAAGTGTTAAACCGCAACATCCCAACTCTCCGCAAGCTTATTTGTTGCGGGAGTTAGCCTGGATTTGGCTGAAGTTCGATCGCGAAATTCGTTCCGTTCCCATTGTCCGCAAATTGTACCGGGGAGAGTTTACAATAGAAGACTATCAAGCTTTGCTGTGCAATCTCCGCCCGCAAGTTGTGGAGGGAGCACGCTGGATTGCGCGCGCTGCTTCTAACATGACTGACTTCCGTTTGCGATCGACTTTTATCGGCCACGCCCAAGACGAACACCGCGACTATCAAATGCTAGAACGGAATTATGTTTCTGTCGGCGGCGAGTTGTCAAAAATCGTAGAATATGATAAGAATATTGGTAGCGAAGCACTATCAGCTTTTATCTTCCAGCAAGCATCGCGAGAAAATCCGGTTGATTTAATTGGTAGTATGTTTATTATCGAGGGATTGGGAAATCGGTTGGCGGGAAAGTGGGCAAAAGAAATTAAGGAAACTCTCGGTTTGCAAGACGAACAAGTATCATTTTTAGCGTACCACGGAGCTAATGACGAGTCGCATTTAGCCAAACTGGAAAATTTGATTAATGCCGAATGGATGACAGATGAGATTGCCCGCCGCATTGTCAAAACCGCTCGCGTCACTGCTCGTTTATATTTGCTGCAATTGGAGGAAATTCGCTAATGCAAAAGCTGCAAAAACAAGATACCGAAAATCTCCCAGATGAGCGAAAAATCCCTTACGCTACCAAACCCTATAACCGCCGAGATCCGAATGTTTGGGATGTGCTGTTTTGCGATCGCTCTATTCCCGTCGATTTAGTAGCAAAAGCCTACATGATCCGGGATTTGCAAAACTGGACTCGCAGTTATTTGCTCATCCCAATCAAAGTAATTGCTAACGTATTGCTGGCGGTAATTATGACAACAAAGCGCCTGTTGCCCTTTCAATTTCGCGCTTACACTTTAATGCACAAATCGGCTGCATTTTTCCTAAATAACTTTGTCTCGCCCGAAGCTTGTTATTTAATTGTGCGGCACATAAACGCGGGCTCGAACATTATCAACTTCTTAATTGATAACGGCCCGGACACCCAGATTGAAAAGTCAAAACTTTATCCACGCACAGTGAGCGATTTAGCTGACAATGCGTTTCTGGAACACGATTTAATTCTCTATAACTTTGTCTGGGACTACAACCAGGCAATGCTGACAAATCCCAACTGGTTACAGGCTGTCAAAAAACGGGGGATTAATTATGATAGCATTCAGCCTGTAGAAGTTGCAATAGATTTTGAAAGACGCAGGTGGCTGAAGATTCTGGACTTAGAATCTGCGATCGAATTGTTTAAAGTATTTTATTCTCTGTGTTTGACTAGCGACGAATTTGCTCGAGCAGTGATGTCGCTTCAGTTAGATGAAAACTTCGGACTGTATGTCAGCGAGATTACGGGAAATTGCGACTGGAATCATGTAATTGTTAACCGCCATCCGCTAGCGCCAAACAGTCCGTTTACTGCCGCACGCGACTTGTTTTTGCACGGGATAATTTCGGAATATCTCTATCGGTATTTGGAACTGCAAAAAGAGATGAGAAATGTTTCAAAGTAAGGTGCTTAGGTAGGTGCAACGTAAGCACATTACGAATATAAGTAGCGCGTCCAATAACTTTTTGCGTAAGTACTGAAGTTTGAAAGAATGGTTAATTTTTAGGTCAAAAATTAATAGGAAAACTCAAGCTGCTGCTAGCTGTGCTTGTTCTGCTGCTTTGGGCAAAGTCTGATTTACCACAATCCACTTGCCTGTAATCGGGTCGCGGTAAGTAATAAACGGATTAGATTTTAAAGGTTGACTGCAAGGTTTAGTGGCCATTTCTACACACTCCCAAGAACTGGTATTGAATAACTACTACAACACCATACCTTTAATAATCGGCTATTTTGCCTAAAATTTGCGTGATTTATTCCTCAACAATAAGTGATATTTTAGGTTATTTTTAGTGACATATAGCACTGCTTAATGTGATTGAAAACTGCATTGGATGTGAGCCGTATCACCAAAAGCACTGGGAAAAACAACTCTGCCTCGTGCTCTTTAGCCTTTACCTTCAAAAGTGCCACTATTTTCAGTGAATATCTGATATTATTAAGTAAGGTAAAGACGTTTATCAGAGATCGCCCTCACAAATTTATGGTGCTATTTGGATTTGGCAAAAAGTCGAGTCTGCCGTCTCCCCAAGACGCATTGCCGGGACGGGCAGAGTCGATGCCGGTACCGGCAACTCACTTTGTTAACCGCAATCCGCTCAAAGCTCCGTTTCCAAGCGGCATGGAGACTGCCGTGTTTGGCCTGGGCTGTTTTTGGGGCGCGGAACGCAAATTTTGGCAGGAAAAAGGTGTTTTTTCGACTGCGGTTGGCTACGCTGCGGGGATTACTCCGAATCCTACTTACAATGAAGTTTGCAGCGGGATGACTGGACACAATGAAGTAGTTCTGGTTGTGTTTGATCCGAAAGTAATTAGTTACGAAACGCTGCTAAAGGTTTTTTGGGAAAGCCATAATCCTACTCAAGGAATGAAGCAGGGTAATGATTCGGGTACTCAATATCGATCGGGCATTTACACGTATTCAGCTACCCAAATGCAGTTAGCTGAAGCTTCGCGAGATGCTTACCAGCAGGCTTTGACTGCGGCCGGTTACGGCAAGATTACTACTGAAATTATTGATGCTCCTGAGTTTTATTACGCAGAAAGCTATCATCAGCAGTATCTTGCTAAAAACCCGAATGGTTATTGCGGTTTGGGCGGTACTAAGGTTTGTTTGCCGGACACTAAGACGGCGGTTGAAACCGCGTCTACACAAACGATGTCCGCCTCCGCGGACTGAAGATCGGACGTACGGTTGAAACCGCGTCTACACAAACGATGTCCGCCTCCGCGGACTGAAGATCGGACGTACGGTTGAAACCGCGTCTACACGAACGATGTCCGTCTCCGCGGACTGAATAAAATAACGTAATTTTAACCGCCCGTTCTTCAACCCGCGGAGGCGGGTTTTGTTTGTGTAGACGCGGTTTCAACCGCCCGGTCTTCTGCCACAAAACGCGGAATATATTAGTAGTTGAAAACAGGTGAGAAATGCTGACGGCTGTTGTAGTTATCAATTTAATGATATCTCTGGTGTGTTTTTATATCGCTGCTAGAGTGTGGAAAATCAGACGGACGATCGCACGTTTGGAAATTCGGATCGCAGCAATCGAACGCTGTAGCAGCAATGTCCTCAGTATGTCGCCGGATTTCCTTGGTAAAAGGCAGCAAGGTACCCACCAACTGCGACGGCGCTATCAACAACTAGAATTGCAACTGCAACAGGTTCAGCAACTTTTGGGATTGCTGGGTTTGGGACGGATGCTTTGGCCCAGGCGCGATCGACGTTTGAGGTAAGCTATCCTAAAACTGCCGCCCGTGCTGACTCCGTAGGATTTTCAACAATATTTCTACCTTTGTAAAGGGCTGCGATCGGGCAAACGCCCCTAAAATTGGTGTATGGAGAGAAGTTATAAAAATGTCAACTAAACGTTCAGGATTATTTATTGGTGGTTTGCTTGTGGGTTCTGCGATCGGGGCCGTGACTGGCTTGCTGATGGCACCGCGACCGGGCAAGGAGACGCGGCAGATATTGAAAAAATCGGCCGATGCTTTGCCGGAGTTGGCGGAGGATTTATCAACTAGCGTGCAGTTGCAGGCCGATCGACTTTCTGAAACTGCCATCCGAAATTGGGACGAAACTTTGATTAGACTCAAAGAGGCGATCTCAGCCGGTTTGGAAGCGACTCAGCGGGAACGCCAAACCCTGTCTGAATCTGAAGCTGATGTCAGTCCCCCGTCGCGCCCTCCCATCCGCTAAATGGCATGAAATTCTCAACCCCCAATCCCAGATTCAAGTGAGCGATCCCATATTTTGGCTAGGACTTTCGATTTTGCTAGTGGCAGTTAGCCTGACTGCTGTTTTAGTGACTTTAATACCTGCGGTGCAAGCGCTGGCACGGGCGGCCCGCAGCGTGGAAAAGCTCGCTGACACGCTTTCTCGCGAATTTCCGCCCACTTTGGAGGCGATTCGGTTGACGGGGCTGGAAATAAGCGAGTTGACGGATGATGTCAGCGAGGGAGTACAAAGTGCGGGCGAGGTTGTCAAACAGGTCGATCGAAGTATTGGTAGCGCGAAGAAGCAGGCGCAAAATGTGCAGGTGACAACTCGCAGCGTGGTGACGGGCGTTATGGCTGCTTGGAAAAGTTTAACTCGGAAGCCGCCGCATTCTGGGACAAATCGCCGATCGACAGATAGATTGTCGCCGAGTCAAAGAAGTGCGATTTCGCTAAGGGATTCGGGTTTGGAGGATAGGTATTCTGGGGTTTACGGTGCGGGTGCGAGTAATGGCGAATCGCCGCGGTTAAGGAATAGCCAGGGTTCAGGTTTGGCGGGAGATGCTGAAGAATTTGAGGAAGTGCGATCGAACGATTCTTGATTGCACCCAATTCCTCATCATCCCTCCACAGCACAGTCATCCCACCAGCAAGGATTCTTATCAATAAAATCCATCAAAGCATCATACTTAGGCGAACCCTTTTGTTCCACATACTCCAAAGCCCCCCAACTTCCCCACTTAGTAAATTTACCCACGTCCACAAAGTGCATGAAAAGACTGCCTCCAGCTTGCTTCCAACTATTCAGTAATTGGGTGTACATATCATACATTTCTGGACGCCTATTTAATTCCATAAAAAACTTGGTCAGTTTTTCGTTATCCTGAACTCCTTCAATACCTACAATATGTTGACCCCCCTCGTAAACAAATAACTTGAGACCTTTTTTTTGAGCCACATCTAAGAAATACTTAAAGTCATTATCCACATCGGACAAACTATCTTTGAACCCCGGCAGTAACCCGCCCTCTTTTAATTGCTTAAAAGCTTTACCAAACCCGCCATCTGCGTCATTCAACCAAGACTCTACAGTGCTAACACTTTCTTTCCCGCCCAAGTAGCCACTAAAATATCCCGCTATAGCATAGGCATCTATGCCGTGTTGATAACAAGGTTTATTGCCCTCAGCTACCCAATAGGGACAATCTAAAGCATAATCTCCTAACTCTCTCCAAGCTCTTTGAGTTCCTAACACGCAGACAACTCGATTCTTTTGATCCCCAAAAACGCCTTTCCAGATATCGCACATTTGAGCACTACGCATTCCGTGCCATTGCATAAAAGCATCGCCTTTATCTCCCCACCTCGCTTTACCTTGTTTCAACGCATAATGCGATTGGGGAAATGACCAATTCCAAACCTCATTAGAATACTCTACATAAACTTTCAGCTTTGGATCTAAACTATCTTTTACCATTTTAGCAAAGTTAGTCATATATTCATCCGTAGCCTGATGCGGCATATTAAACCAGGGTTCTTCTTGGACTTTATTAGATAAATTCACCATAACTTCTATGGGAACATTTCCTCTGTAAGAATAGGATACACTCTCGGGTTTAGGTCGGTTTGACCAGTCTTTTTGTTCAGAACCATTTGTCGCCATCCAGTCCATAAAACGCAAGACTCTAAATTTTTTAATCTTGTCTATAAACAGCGGATTAAATATTTCACCGCTTTGATAAAGCTGTTCATCTTGGGAGTGAACAACTTTAATATTGCGGATATAGTTCCCTGTTTTCTTGGGATCGGTAGCGGTAATTATAATCATTATGCCTCCGCCTTGTGTGGCATCTACATTAATGATATCCCTTCCGGGTTTCGACGCAGCCTCATCTTTTTTGGCATCAAAGCTATATTCGATCGCACCTTCACCCTCATAAGTAACAATATATTGCCCTGAAGGATAGCGATTGGGGATTTCCCTAAGTAATAGGGTACTTACCCTAGTATATTTAGGAGCATCTTCGGGGGATGGAAGAGACTTCACCCACCCATTTTCATCAAGATTTAAAAGATTATACTCCTCTGTATCCCATTCACCCTTACAGTTTGGTTGTCCGCTGACGCATTGAGTTATCCATTGTCTAGAAGATTTGAAAGCATCTAAAAAGGGTAATTGTGTGGAGTAGTCAGCAATACCATTAAGCCCAACTCCTAAAGAAGAGCGAGAATTTGATGTATTTTGTACATCTGCACGCACAGCTACTTTGTTATCTACTTGCCGTACTGCTGTGGGAGCAATATTAGTTGTTAAAGCCCAACATCCGGGAATGAAAATGACAAAAATTAATAAACCCAGCACAAAGCCGAGAGCTTTGTTGTTCGATCTGATACTGAATCGAGACATAAATTTGACTAATTTGATTGTTTTAGGTAAAATCGAAGCGGGTGAGGGAGTTTTAATTTTGATATTTTATCAAAAAGTTCCTTCTCAAACTATCAGCTATAAGATTATTAACATTTTTGTCTCTCAGTGGAGGGGCGATCGCCCTTTCTGTCCCCCGGTGCGATCGCACATCTAATCGTTTTTATCTAAGTCTTCTTTTTTTGGAGTTTCTGAAGTTGAGGGGAATGTTAACTGAATGTTAATATCCATCGATATTGTACTTTGTTCAAGCCAGCCTATATTAACTATTTTTACTAATGCTTCTGTAGGCAAAGAATTATTAACTTTAAATTGTGCTGACGACTGAACTTTAAATCCTGCTTCCTGTAACCGATCGCACACATTTCTCCAATTTCCCACTGGTTCGTTCGGTAAATCCGCGAGTTTTTTAACATATTGGTATAAAGTCTTACACAGATAAACCTCTGCACTTTTGGGAGTCTGAAACATTTTTTTAGCTATTTCGGCGGGACTGCAACCGGAAAGTAGTCCTCGGAGATAAAGCTTTTCAGTGTCTGTGAGTCCTCTGCGCGATCGGGGAGAGATTTGCCGTTTAGCTTCTGCGAAAGCTTGGTACAGTCTTTCTAAGTCCCAGTGTTTGGCGGCTTCGG
>JARCMA010000282.1 GCA_030248405.1 Microcoleus sp. MP8IB2.171 | reverse complement strand
ACTAGCGTCATCGTCCTCAGCGACCCCCAATGGCCCGTAGGAGTATTAGGATTAGTAGCGGGACAAATCGCCCAAGAATACGGCCGCCCCGTGATTTTATTCAGCACAGAAGGAAGCGAAAAAATTAATGAAAATTCCCCGGAAATGCCATTTACCTCCTTCTTGGATTCAGAATCACCAACACTTTCCCCATCCAAAATTGCCAGGGGTTCCGCCCGTTCTGCCAATCAAATCGACCTTTACCAATTAGTCAAAGACCAAGCGCATTTATTGCACAGATTTGGCGGTCATCCCTTCGCCGCCGGATTGAGTCTCCCCGTTGAAAATATCCCCCTATTTACCGATGCGGTAAATCAGCAACTACGACAACAATACAGCACCGATAGTTTAACAGCCGCCCCCGTTCAAGCAGACCTAAAAATTACTGTCTCCGAATTAGGCAAAGACTTATTTCAAGAATTAAAATTGCTCGAACCGTGCGGGATGGGCAACCCGGCCCCCAAATTGCTGATTGAAAACTGCTGGTTTGACAATCTTTGGAATCAAAAAATTAAGGATTTGAAAGGGCAAAAAGTAGAATATATCAAAACAGAATTTACAATTAGGGATGAATCTAGCGATACGGGGTTTCCCGGCATTTGGTGGGGACACAATCAAAACGAAGTTCCCCAATGCCGCTGCGATGTCACCGTCGAACTCGATTTTAATACTTACAAATCGCGGTATGAAGTGCGCCTCGTATCAGTGCAAGAACGCACGGAAGACAACCAAATA
The DNA here is from genome assembly GCA_030248405.1 of Microcoleus sp. MP8IB2.171. Lineage (GTDB taxonomy): Bacteria > Cyanobacteriota > Cyanobacteriia > Cyanobacteriales > Microcoleaceae > Microcoleus. The sequence goes on along the minus strand of JARCMA010000282.1, from coordinate 18,850 downwards.
AATTCTCAGACTCAAATAGATTGGATTGTAGACTGGCGCAATAGAAATAACGATGAAGAGTTATTAGGCGCTAGCACAAACTTAGAATCTCCAATGCCGATCGACAATCTAGTTTACAATTCCGAAAAGGTCGATCGACAAAACTCGATCGTCCTCAAAGAATGCCCCGCAAGCTGGGACGAACTGCGGATCTGGTTTCGGCAAGCACAGCACACTCAGAAAAAACTCGCGATCGCCTATACTTTACCCCCAGCCGTAGCCCCACAGCAAATCTGCCAACAGCTAATCGGCATCGCCAAATACCTCAGCCGCACCAAAAAACCCGTCACCAGACAGCAACTAAGCCAAAAACTCGGCATCAGCGACACATCCCTGCAACTCGGGTTCAAAACCTTAACATATCTCGGTTTCAAAATCAATTATCGCGATCGAGCTTTCCACATCACCAGACAACCCGAAACCGCACACCATGAAGACGCGCCCGATCAAATCCCCCAACCCTTATTAGATAGACAATCCATCCAATTCTCAGTGCCAAATTCCCCCATCGCCGCCCGTTTTGCAGCGCAATTCCTAGCAGCAGTCTCCGAAGAACAATTCCGGCGGAAATATTTCTGTGAAGTACCCCTCTCCACCATTGTGTCGATCGCCCGAGAGACCGTTTTCCAAGAAGATTCTACAGCAAATCCCTTCTAACTGATATCTAGAACCATTGTTAAGCATAGGCAGGATGACAGTTCCACTCATGAGATAACTTTTCTTGTCGGGCCCGCACTCGCTGCCGCCGCTGGGGCTGCCTTTCGCGCCTGTGAAGCGAGAGAGGTTTTGTAGATGTGGCTTAAGAGGTCTATTCCTGACACCGATGCAACATCTCAGTTCTAAGAAATATCTTAGTTCTGAATTCATCCCGATAAAATAAGGCATAGGGCAATGGGAGTTATCCGTTGCGAGTCAGGCCCCAAAACTCATAACTTATAACTCACAGGCCAAAACCCAAAACTCCCCACCGCTTTCACTCGATCGCCCATCTCCAATTTAAAACCCCTATGCTTCTCTGTCCCCGCTGCCAATTTGAAAATCCCAATCCAAACAAGTTTTGTCAACAATGCGGAAATTCCCTAATTTACAAACCTTGCCACGAATGCGGTGCCCAAGTCGCTTTTAGCGCCGCATTATGTCAGAATTGCGGCGTCGCAACAGGTCAAGTGTGGCGGGCCATTATCTGCGGTCGATCGAATTTTCCAGCAGTCGAGCCAGACGAGTCAACCATACCCCCAGCCGAGTTTCCGCAAAAACCAGACCTGGTTCCAGAAACCCCATCGCCCCAAAACTCTGCTGAATCAATCACAGACGCCATTAAAACAGAAATCACCACCCCAGCCGAACCCCCAACAGCAGTCGCACCAACTTCTCCACTAGCCGAAGTCGCCGAATTCAGCAGCCCAGAAATAGACGCTGTGGTAGCCGTGGGGGCGATCGCACCAGCATCCTTTCAAACAACAGAAAAAAGCTCTACTACAGCACCAGAGGGCGAAATAACCCCATCTGATCACAATTTTACAACCGCACCACAGCCTCAACAAATCCACGAAGCAACCGAGAACCCCGACAGCCCAAACATAGCTGACATCTCCCCTCCATCTCCAGAATTCCCCATCCCCAATTCAGAATATTTAATCCCTTCCCAGCCAGCCGGAGCTTATTTAGACACCCAGCAGCGCTACCAACTCCTAGAAACCGTGCCGCCGAGAAAACTCTCAGACACAGTAGCAGTAACAGTATTGGACTGTCAGCCGCTGGAAATGTCACCCCTCAAAGCCATGCTAGCAGCCAACTCTGCCAGCGTCGCCAGACGAACATCCCCCTACACCGCAGCAATCAAACGCGGAGAAAATTCGACCAATTCCGCCTTAGCAGAGCTTTGCCAAGGCATAGCTGAACCTTATCTGGCACTCCGGTGGCAATTCTCTCAAAACCTGCCAGTCATTCACGATAGCTGGTCAGACAACGAACAGGCAGTGCTGCTGCTAGAAGACTGCTCCCAATGGCCGCTGCTGGTAGAACGGTGGATTCAACCCGAAACTTCCACCCAGCAAATTTTATACTGGCTGCACGAAATGACAGAACTCTGGGCTGCCCTAGAACCCTGGCGCTGTCGGCAAAGCTTGTTGGAACTGACTAATTTGCGAGTCAACCCCGACTCTTCCTTTTCCTTGGCCTCTTTGCGGCTGCAATACCTCTATCCCGAACCCGCCGGCTCAAACCTGCAACTGGTAGATTTGGGGCAACTGTGGCAGGTGATATTTAGCCAGTCCGATCATCGCACTCAGTTTGGCGCCTTGCTCGAACTGCTGCAACAAATGTACAGAGGCGAGATTAACACAATCGAAGAATTGCGATCGCGCCTAGAAACTGTTCCCCTCGAACTCCAACCCGCACCTTCACCAAGCTCAACCCCGACACGCAGGCATTACCGCAGCCCCGACGAGTCGCCCCCCGAGGTTGGCGAGGTCTTAACTCAGCCGATGCCACTCCAGATTTACAGCTTAGAAGACGCAGGCCTCACCGATGTTGGCCGCACGCGCGACCACAACGAAGACTTCTTCAGCATCTGGACTCAGCTCAACAAACTCGAAAGTTCCTTCGGTCGCATTTTTCAAACCAAAGGGCTTTACATTCTCTGCGACGGCATGGGCGGACACGACAGCGGAGAAGTAGCCAGTCAACTAGCCGCTGAAACCCTCAGAGAATTCTTTCAAACCTGTTGGGAAAATCAACTACCTGCGGCAGACACCATCCGCGAGGGAGTCCTGCTAGCCAACAAAGCCATCTTTGAAATCAATCAAAAGGACGGACGCTCCGGCAGCGCCCGCATGGGTACAACTCTAGTGGCAGTCTTAGTTCAAGACACCCAATTCGCCGTTGCCCACGTCGGCGACAGCCGCCTCTACCGACTGAGAAAGGGACAAACCCTAGAAAAAATCACCTTAGACCACGAAGTAGGGCAGCGCGAAATTAAGCGCGGGGTTGACCCGGAAACTGCTTATGCCCGTCCCGACGCCTATCAACTAACTCAAGCCATCGGCCCGCGAGACAGTAATTTTCTCAAGCCTGACGTGCAGTTTTTAGACTTGTGCGAAGATACCTTATTAATTTTGGCTTCCGACGGCCTGACAGATAATGATTTGTTGGAAACTCACTGGCAGAACACTCTCGAACCCCTATTCAATCCCCAAGCTAATCTCGACCAGGGAGTTGCCGAGTTGATTGAACTGGGTAACAAACGCAACGGTCACGACAATATCACGGCAATTATCATTCGGGCGCAGGTAGGCGCATTTCGATTTTAGAATTTGGATGCTGCCAACTTTTTCAAAGGTGGCGCTTTTCCCCCGCGACCGCTTGGGTTAAACCTGCAATCATTGCAGAGAAAGGATACAGCTTCGGCCGTTTCCGAACCAGGCTTTACTGCTTGCTCTGCTATTAGGAATCCGGTGTTGAAACAGCTTCCGTTTGATTGCTCAACAACTGATTGCAGCCCCATACGATTGCTGAAAAGCTGTTGAGGGCAAACCATTTATCAGTAGCTTTAATTTTGAGAGTCTGTTCTGAGAATCTGGGGGGAAAACTGGCTTGATAGTAAGTGGATTCATCCTAGCTGAAAGAGCTTTCTCCTACAGAAAGAGTTAGTTTAATAAAAAAAAATAAACTAAAATGAAGTGAGGCAGCAGGTGGGCTGATGCGAAATCTGTTTTATACCCGATCGCTCTCGGGGCAAGGTGGTCTAGGCGGGAATTGCCCGCCCTACATGATGTGGGACGTAAATCACAACCTGCTGCTACAGCAAATTTACGTAAAAGTTTAGCGATTGTTTACCTACTTTTTGTAGTTTCAAGTGTTAAATCTATCGACTGTGTTTTAAGGAGCGATCGACCCCTCTGAATTTTGACGGATAATTGTTCCCAACAAACTATTTATAACTTAATTGTTTATGGAATCTTTAATCACAATCAGGATATTATAAAGGTTTAGTGAAACTCACCTGTGAAGCTCATAATTAATTTTTAATTTCTAATTTTTCAAAGCCCTACGCCCCTAATCTGTAAATTCCCGCCAACTCTCACTGCCACATCAGGGAGTTCAACCACATCAATCGAAAATGCTGCTGACTCTTTTAGATCCAGACAAACAGACCCCCCTGCAACAGTGGAGTTTCGAGAGCGAATCCATTATTCGCATCGGCCGCTCTCCTGAAAATCACGTTGTGATCCCCAATGCTCTAGTGTCACGGCAGCATCTGGAATTGCAAAGAGTTAATAGCGGCACGTCAAGTCAGTGGTACTTAGTCAATTCCGGGACAAATGGGACTTTGGTTAACGGTATTCTGATGTCTCAGGGTTGGATATCCGACGGTGCCCTGATCCAGTTGGCGCGGGGCGGCCCAATTTTGCAATTCCAAGTTATTACTATTGAACTCGGCGGCAAAATTAAGGCGAACCCCAACGTCAATCTCGCCGCCCCGCGGTGTACCCACGCGGGAAACCCGCCGGAGAATTTATTCTGTATCCACTGTGGCGAACCGATTAAAGTCGATCGCACAGTCCGTCATTACCAAGTGCTGCGAACTTTGGGCCAAGGCGGTATGGGGACAACGACTTTAGCCTGGGATCGAGAGCTCGCGAAAGCTCAAAAACCCGGCAGTTCCCCCGCAGCTTCTCTGGTAGTCCTGAAGGAAATGAATGCTGACATGGCTCAAATAGTCAAAGCTCAAGAACTGTTTGAACGTGAAGCTAAAACTCTCAAGGCCCTCCACCATCCGGGAATTCCTCAGTTTTTTGACTTTTTTGTCGAAGGGGGCAAAAAATACTTGGTGATGGAAATGCTCCACGGCGAGGATTTAGAAAAACGCATCTACAATCGCGGGCCTGTTGCTCCCCAACAGGCGATCGAGTGGATGATCCAAACCTGTGAAATTTTGGACTACATTCACTCTCAAAAACCCCCGATCGTCCACCGGGATATTAAACCTGCTAATTTGCTAGTGCGCCACCGGGACAATTGCATTACACTGCTGGATTTTGGCGCCGTTAAAGAAATCGGCACTCCTCCGGGCACTCGCATCGGCGTTGAAGGCTACACCGCACCAGAACAAGACCGGGGACAGCCTCTGCCTCAGTCGGATTTATATGCTATTGGGCCTACTTTGATTTTTTTGCTGACGGCCCAAAGCCCTCAAAACTTTTACGGGAAAATAGCTGGAGGTTACGGGTTTAAGCTCGAAAATATTCCGACCATCGCCCCCAAGCTGCGGGAAACCATTTTGCGAACCACGGCAGCTAAGCCTGGCGATCGTTTTCAAACTGCTCAACAATTAGCTCGAGCTTTAGCAGCTTCGGTTTAACAAAAGTCAGAAGTCAAAACTCAAAACTCAAAAGCCAAAAGCCAAAAGTCACAAGTCATTAGGAAGAGGGTAAAGGGAAGAGGGAAGAAGCTAGCAACGGAAATTTATGAAAGAAAATTTACCCGATCGCCTCGAAATTTCTCTCCGACACCCCAGTCCTCCGTCTCCTCTGTTATTCCTCGTCCCAAGCTTCTACAGCTATCAACTCGCTCACGGGGTCTTGCATAGAAAAATCAAACTCTAGCAATTGCTGTTTCCAGTACGGCCATTCGTCGCCGTAAAGCAGAGCAATTTTCCAAATGCTGTCTGTGGGCTTGATAATGTCAGACGTGACGAGAGAATGCACCTGACGCTGGAACTTAACCATCGGCTGTATAACCTTCTGGCTCATAATACCTCTTGAATTGTTTAAATTTTGTGTAATTACCACTTCCCAGCTCTCACTTTTTACCGCAGTTTCGCCAAGAACAGTCTCGCCAAGATACGTGTAGATTTTTGTCGGGAAGCTACATATTCAACTTGTATCTTAACACAGTTCGTTTTGACAAGGGCCTATAAGCAGGACTGAAGAGTCAAGACCGACTTCAAAGAATTAATCATCTTTAAAATGTCCCGCTATATGCTGTCGATCGACAGTGGGAGGTTTGCCGCCTCGATTGTTTCCACATAGTGGTAGATGCAAGGGCTGCGTTCGGCTTGTTCTTGAAAAGGCTGAGTTTGCGTAGGAGAAACTGCAACTACGGCGCTTTGGCTGCTACAGCGTAATTTCCGCTTTCCTGCGGGTAAACCACACCTGTTTCACCTTCGACGCTGGGTTCGCTGTGAGAGTGGGGTCTGAGCTACTTGACACTCCCCGACCTGAAGGTGCGGGGATTCTTAATTCAGCGACTGACCTTTAAATGATGCGTCCTTTCGGCAATACTCAAACCTTTTAACCGTAGGAATTATACCAATTAACGAGCTTGATTCGCAGTCACCCTCTTGGGGTCTATCTCCAAAAGCGTACTAGAATATTTATCTAGAGTTCGGGTATGCCCTACCCTACCTAACAAAAGTAATTGTTTGTTTTTCTGGTTTTGAGACTGTGTTAAGCCTCACGCTGTATGGCGAGTTTTCGCTGCTCTTTGTCCCCAATTTACGCCTAAAAGTGTGTCTGAGTCCCTGTTTCACGATGGCGAAGGAGTTTAACCTTGACTCTTTCAGAGTAGCACAAGCATTGGAAAATACCTGATTTTTTGGAGATTGGGTTTAAAACATCAAAGCCGTCCTAGAAGGACGGGGTTTTAAACCCAATCTCCTGATAACTCTACTGACCGCAAAAGCGATCAAAAATTGTTGGATACTGTTGATCGCCACCCCTAAATGTCGATCGAACATTCTAGGCAACCCCACGCGGGTCAGCAGGCAAGTTTCAAACCCATCGTCCGTCTTGATTCAATAAATCTCAAATCTCAAATCTCAAATCTCAAATTGTATGACTTGGACAAGGCGACACATTCTCACTCTGGCTGATTTTACCTCGGACGAATACGATACGGTGCTGCAAACAGCAGCCAGTTTTCGGGAGGTGCTCGGCCGCCGCACGAAGAAAGTGCCGGCCCTGCAGGGTCAAGTGGTCGCGAATTTGTTTTTTGAACCTTCTACCCGGACTCGCAATAGTTTTGAGTTGGCGGCGAAGCGGCTGTCGGCGGATACGCTAAATTTTACGCCGGGAAGTTCTTCTCTAACGAAGGGGGAGACTATTCTGGATACGGCTAAGACTTATCTGGCGATGGGAACGGATTTGATGGTAATCCGGCACGAACAAGCTGGAGTTCCCAGCACGATTGCTTCGGAAATGGATCGCTTGGGTTCGAGAGTCAGCGTTCTGAATGCTGGAGACGGCCAGCACGAACACCCATCGCAAGGTTTGCTAGACTTATTTACTATTTGTGCTCTGTTAGATACCGAACGTCCGCGGCTGGAACTTTTAGCGGGTAAAAAAATTGCTGTGGTGGGGGATATCTTGCATTCGCGAGTGGCTAGGTCTAATATTTGGAGTCTAACGGCTTCTGGGGCAGAGGTTCATTTGGCCGGGCCGCCGACTTTGCTACCGCTGTTGTTTGCTGAGTGTGGCGATGGTAGGGAAGGCAAGTTATTTTTGCATTGGCAGCTTGAACCTGCTTTGGCCGATGCTGATTTTGTGATGACTTTGCGGCTGCAAAAGGAACGGATGAGCGACCATTTGCTGCCGAGTTTACGAGAGTACCATTCTTTGTACGGGATTACGCGCGATCGGCTGAAACTCTGCAAGCCCGATGTGAAGGTGTTGCACCCTGGCCCAGTTAACCGTGGCGTGGAAATTAGTTCGGATTTGATGGACGATGCCCAGTTTAGCCTGATTTCTCAGCAAGTTACGAGCGGCGTAGCGGTGCGGATGGCGTTGCTTTACCTGATCGGCGGTGGTAAAGTTTAGGCTGTTAGCGGTTAGTCATGAATTTTGGATATTTGATTATTTTCAATCTCCATCGCCTCTTTAAAATAATCGTTACCCAGTAGGGCCGGGTAACGATTAAAAATCTTTCTAGAAATGTAAAGTGCTCTAGTTAAGAGTTAGGAGTTAGGAGATCCAGGACTTAGACACCCAGCCACCACCTTTGAGTTGAGCCCAGCCGTTTTTGTAACGACCGGTCAATTTTACGTGGTCTCCCCTGTATAACTTGCCGATTACATGAGAACAGCCATTGGGACGGTGGCGGATATTCAGTCGGCCGCCATTAGTGACAACTTTGGCGTAACTGTGATGGCCGTGATGGCTGCGATGGCCACAACGTTTGTAGCAACTTGCGGCCTGCGCTTCGCCGCCGACACTCAGAACAGATAGGGCTACTGCCAGACCTGCAACGCCTATCAATGCAGAATTAGGAATTTTCAAGCTCACTTGGAGCTCGGACTCTGGAGATTCATAAGCAACAAAAGAGTGGCTCAATGCTAGTGCTTCCATAGTTTCCTCATGATTGTTGTTAACCTTTCTTGGTGCAGACTCAGGTCAAAACCTTGATTAACAGCCCAAATTATTAACTTATGTTTCATAAAAGCCACAAAAGGGCGTTAAGGTCTTGCTTTTGCCGAGTATTGGCTAATGTTCCTGAACCCTGCACAGGTATATCATGTCATTTAAGGAGCTTTCCGGAACAAAAAAATAAATAAAGTTTACATCGGCTGCTAAAAATTTTGCCGACGCAGATCAGAACTCCGGGCAGAATTAAACTTAACTGTCTCATTCAAAAGGGAAGGAAGTAATCGCTTGGGGTGTGAGATTGCTTGTACCGAGTTGCGAATAACACTACTTATTAGGGTGTGCTTATTTATTGAGTTGCTACAGCAATATCGGTAGTTAACTTGAACGAACAAGCATCCGGCTCGTCTTCAAGCACAATCTTAATTTGCTCTGGGCCAGTCATAGTGTAGCCGATCGCACTTGTGCAGAAGTTCGGGGCGATGGCGTCTGGCCCTCGCCCATGCTACGAGATTTGGCTCAAGATTAACCACCCCGTTTCCCGGACAAGGATGCAAGATTGATCGCGACTTGATTTGTGTCAAGATCAATTAACTTCTCCACCACCACTTCTTTGGCAATGAACTCCTTCGCTGCACTTTCGATCGACACAATTCCTCAACGCCATGAATCAGACAGCTTCGCCATTACCTTAGCGCCGCTGTGTGTAGAGGAAATATACGCTTTGGCAGATGACGCCGCGAACGGAGCCGTGGTAATGATGAGCGGTACAGTCCGCAACCAAACTGACGGTCAAGCTGTAGTTTCCCTAGAATATCAAGCCTACGAACCGATGGCAGTGCGAGTATTCCAGCAAATTGCTACTGAAATCCGCCGCCAGTGGGTTGATGTCAATCGGGTTGCCATTCACCACCGCGTCGGACACTTGCAGGTGGGCGAAATCAGCGTACTGGTGGCTGTTGGCTGCCCCCACCGAGGGGAGGCATTTGCAGCTTGCCAGTACGCGATAGATACGCTCAAACACAATGTACCGATTTGGAAAAAGGAACATTGGGCCGACGGTTCTAGCAGTTGGGTTAGTATTGGAGCGTGCGAGGTTGTCGGGCATTAGTCAATCGATTTTAGAATTTAGATTTTAGAGTTTAGATTGAAGATGGGAACTTGTTACGATCTGCTAGCGTCAAAAAGTGTGGAATGTTCGATGAGCCAATTCCACCGATGAGCGACTTTATTTCCGTGTCCTGGTCTGCGGTTGTGGCGACCGTTCAAAGAGTGCAATTGCCAGCCGAAAAACTCTCTAATTATGACTTGGTGTTGCGTTGTCAGGAAGGAAATCGACCTGAGAGCAATGTTTTTTCAGAACTGTTGAAGCGGTATCAGTCCCACGTAGACAGGGTACTCTATCATTTGGCCCCTGACTGGCAAGACCGAGCAGACTTGGCTCAGGAAGTGTGGATTCGGGTCTACCGCAATATTAACCGTTTGCAAGAGCCTGTTAAATTTCGGGGCTGGCTGAGCCGCATCGCCACTAATTTGTTTTACGATGAGTTGCGGAAGCGCAAGCGGGTGCGAACTCCGCTGTCGCTCGACGTACCCCGTGCTCTGGAAGATGGCGAGGTAGATTGGGAAATTCCGGCCGACAGTCCGGGGCCTGATGAAGATTTGACGACTAGAGAATTTTACGACCAGTTGCGGGTGGCGATCGCAGATTTGCCGGAAGTATTCCGCACGACAATTGTTTTGAGAGAAATAGAAGGTTTAGCCTATGAGGAAATAGCCGAAATGACTGGAGTTTCTCTGGGAACTGTCAAGTCTAGAATTGCTAGAGCTCGCCAAAGATTGCAGTTGGAATTGCAAAAATATCTCGATGGTAATTAGCAATAGTGGTTTTAGAGGCCGGTCAAGAAGATTTGGTGATGTTTGCTGTCACATCAAAACTTCTCTTTTAAAATATAAATAAGCAGTAAATCATTCTAATAGCGAGGGCATCCTTCCCCCAATTAAAGCAAGTGTGAAATATGAATTATAACTTTGAATCGGATAAAAATCAGAATCAGCAAGGTATCGGGGATTCACTCGCTGAAACTCAAGCTAACAACAATTATCCCCAGGGGAATGTAACTACTATGATGCGCGATCGCTTTGAATTACTGAGTGCTTACCTCGACGGCGAAGTGACGGCTGCAGAACGCCGGCAAGTCGAGGAATGGCTGACAAATGACCCCACTACGAAGCGTTTGTACTCGCGACTGTTGATGATGCAGCATAGTTTTCAGGCAATGCCGGTGCCTGCTGCGGAACAATCTGCACAGGAGTTGGCGACGAAGGTTTTGCGGCGAGTGGAACGCAAGCCGAAACAAACTTGGATTTTGGGTGGAGGTGCGATCGCAGCTTTGTTGATTGCGGCGGTGTCTGGTGTCGCTGGCGGCCGCCAATTGTTTGCTCCTCAGTTGGCGACATCGCCCCTTCCTGGTGAATCTGACGGTTTGATGGTGGCTTTGAACGAGCCTCTGGTGGAGATTGTTAATCCTAACGATTTGATGCTTGGGGTGAATGCACCGATAATGGATATTCCCAAAGTTGGTGTAGCAACTCCTCAAAAGTCATTGCCAAAGGCGCAGTAGGATTTCTGTTTTGAGCAATAACTGAAGTCGCTAAGCTCCCTAAAAAAGGGGGCTTTTTGCCATTTTTCCCAGTTTTTCAAGGTGGATATATCCTTTGACAATCTCTGGGTTTTGATTGGCTAATTGCCTAAATCTTTGATTGATAGGGAAACCGCAGATAAACGCAGATAAACGCAGATAATTTCAAGATAGTTGGTAACTTTTGCAATCTTGTCTAATGACGAATTGTGGGGCGCTTGATCGCAATTAAGGGCGATCGCACTTTTGACGTGTTTTTTCGATATGGGCGATCGGCAATAGCAGATTCTCCTCAATTTCCTGCCGCACAGCAGGAGATACATTACAACCGCTCTTGAGGCAAGATACTAGCAATTTCACTCGTCCTCATCAGAAAATAGAGAAGGTAAATCCCGTTCTCCCCTCACGATCCGAACAATTTCAATTAAGTTGTCCAGCACCCGATAAAGAATTATTAACCCCTAATAAAAATTCCCCGCACAGAAGGAGCTAGTTCTTCGTAACTGCGCCCTATATTTGGAAATTTAACTAAATTACGGCACTTTGTATCAAAGTCTTCAACAAATTTCTCACCTGCTTCTACATTCCTAGTGGCAAAGTAATCGGTAATTTCATTGAGATCGCGACTGGCTTCAGGGGAAATAATGTAGCGGCTCATTGTTGATTTTCCCGCATTTTGCGAAATTTTTCCCGCAATCTAGCTATAACTATCTCCCCATCAATTCCTTCGCCGCGTTCAAGCTGAGCTAGTCCTGCTGCTACTTTTGGACGAGTTTCATCGACCCATTCTTGATAACGATCGCTCTGTTGCCTATCGCTTCTGTCTGCGAGTAGTTCCAACGCCGCAGCAATTACCTCATCCACCGAAGAATATTTGCCACTTTCGACTTGCGCTTCAATAAATTTATTATGGTCAGGTTTTAGAGTAATGTTCATGCGCTTTACTTCTAATAACTTTTAGCCATTATATCATTTCCACTGGCTCTCTCCGTGTAAAGGCGAAGGGGAAGGCGATCGATCGCCATTAAGCCCGATCGCACTTTTGACGTGTTTTGTTGATTTGGGCGATCGGCAACAGCAGATTCTCCTCAATTTCCTGCCGCACAGCAGGAGATACATTACAACCGCTATTAAGGCACTTTACCAGCAATTTATTAGCATCGTAATACTTCCTCAGCAATGATTTCTGCTGTTCACTGAACTGCCAATCGTGACCTATATTGCGATAGGAAATTGTAATTTGTCTTAATTGCCTAGTCCAAGCTTGTCCGTTAGCTTGCCACCATTGCCTAAATATTTCCTTGTCACCATCTGGGTGAGGTAGTTGTTTCTTAATTTCTTCCAGTGCTTGCATCAGTTCAGGTTCAACAACAGGGACAAGAAGAATGTCATGGGCAAGACTAAGGGCTGGGTCAATAGCACTGTCGAGTACAGGCAAAATGGCAAGGTCAAGAACAAGATCCAGGGTAATTTCAATAGCAGGGTCAAAGGTATGTTTAACGGCAAGGTAAAGGGCTGGGTCAAGAAAACTTTCAGGGTTACGATTAAGAGCAATCTCAAGGGAAGGCAGAAGGGAAAAGTAAAAGAATCTAACTGCCGCAGGTTTGTAGGGAACATCAACAGAAAGGGATTTTTGGTTTACCCAGACTAGGAACTGCTGCAAATTCTCATCGTTAGCGACCATTCCATCAACTTGCTGTTTCATTAACAGCAATAAATCATCAGCTTTTGGCAACATCCCAACCGCTAGGAAAAAAACTTCTCGCCAGCGCTTATCGGTGATGTGAATGACCAGTTTTTCTAAAGAGTGTGCCTCATAATTGTCAACAATTGCTTTGGCAGTAAAATACTCTTGAAATGTTAAATGAGAAAACGAATAAATCCCTCTTGCTCTCTCCACTAATAACCCATGTTGTGCCTCGATAGCCTTCAGCACAACCGCACTATCCATTTCCAACTGAACGCGGTCAGTTGTGCCATCCGGTAAGTGAGTGAGATAGTCGGCAATCACTTGCTGAACTGTGTTTTTTTCAAAAAAGTAATCGCCATGCTCAAAAGTAATAGCGGCCACAAAAGCAAGTAAATGTTGCTTGCGGCATAAATTCAAATTGCGATAAACTTCATCTCGTTGAATGCCTCTAGTTTCATCCCATTTTCTGAGCATAATTTCCAGTCCTTCCTCATACAATTTGGATCGGTTGGATGGAAAATCTGCTTTTGCTTGGAATACTAAACAAGTCAGATTCAACAATATAGGCGTTACTGCCAGTTCTCTAATTTGCTGATTTTTATTCATTTTTAGCTTCTCTACAAATTGAGATGCTAAAGCTTGGCCTGCTTCCAGATTATGGAAAAATGCCACAAACCAATTGGCAGCAAAGGCAGCGATTTGCTCGTAATTAAAATCGGCTACCTCAACACAGGTAAAAGCTTCTTCATGAAATCTGTACTTAGAAGCGGCAATTCTACAGGTGATGATAAACTGATTGTTGTAATACTTTCGGACAAACTGACGAATCTGTTTGACGACTGCATCGCTATTTGATTCTGGCACTTCATCTAAGCCGTCTAATAAAATCAAACCTCTGCCTTGACTGAGTGCGGATTCAGTTTTCGATCGCGCTTCAACTCCGCAACTGGCAAATTCGTCGCTGATATATTCTAATAAGTCAAAATTAGCGATTTCAGCAAAGGTTTTTAGAGGAATAAAAATCGGTATTTTGTTGGCTTCAAATTCTGAGCGATCGCACTGAATGGCAATGTGTTTCAAAAAGGTAGTTTTACCGGAGCCCGGTTTGCCGAGTACCATCAGTTTAGAGTGAAATTTCACCGCATCCAATCCAGGGACTCGTTTCTGGCAGACTTTACCTAATCCCAAGCGGTTAAAATTATCTCCATCTGGGTTGAAGTCTCTCAATAAATCGCGAATTTCTCCCGGCTGCCAACTGGTAATTTCCTCCAAAATGTTGACTTCAACGTAGAGGTTGCTGACATCAACGGGCTGTGCAATATCCAACAGTTGCATTTTGCTGTAAAGCTGTTGGATTTTGCTGTGGCATTGTTGCCGGATCTCTTGCACTAGGGAATCAATGTCTAAATTCGGTGGCTGCGGATTTTGTGGTGAAGGGCGATCGACAATTTCTTCCCAATTCAACTGCAAAACCGTGCAGAAAGCCCTAAAAGCATGGGTTTTAATTGGTTCTCTTCCTGCTAAAAAACGCCTCCAAGTTGGCAGCGAGAGGCCATCAGCATAGGGCCCGGCCTCTGTCCAAGCGCGATCGGGCTCTAATGTTTTACTAGCTTCTACTAGCCATCTGGGGTCTTCTATAGTCGATCCCTTTTCTCTTCTAGCTTGCTTAATTTTTACTAATCCCTCCTCAGAGGCTTTGAGGGTCGTCATTATATAATTTACTTCTCTAATTGTCAATGTCTGTTTTCGATCAGTTTAGCGATCGCAAACTGAGATTGTCAAGACCTAAGCAACCAAGAGAAAATGATCGTGACAACAACTGCACGGCAGACGAGAAAAGTCAGGTCTAAATCGTGGCAACTTAATAGTTCAGAATGGCACTCTCTTTTTTAGCTAAAAAAATACATATTAACTGATGACAAAGGATAGCCCAATGAAAAATAACATCGATGAAATTCCTTCCAGTGGAATAGGTATAAAACTAATTGGCAAAATAGCCGATGAACTAAATTATACTCCCACTTCTGACAGTCGCAACTGCCTGTTAATTGTCAAATATTATCAACCATCCCCACACAGCAGTCAAGCAGGTTATTTTAAGCGAGCGAGGGATTTTTTAAATGGCTTTTACTGGCTTAAAAAGCAACGAACTCCCCAATCAAAACCAAATTTTAACCAGCCACTGCACAAAATTAGCCTAAAATTAAATTCGGATATCAAGGGTGTCACTCAAGTTTTAGTGTGGTTTGAATCATGTGTTTTAGAGTATCTACCCATTCCCGAAGCAGTTTTGCATCAATTTAAACTTGCGACCGTCGAAGGGTTTACGAATGCTGTTCGCCACGCGCATAAAAATCTACCCCCCGAAACTCCTATCGACCTTGAAATAACAGTGTTTAGCTCGCGGCTAGAACTCAAAATTTGGGATTGGGGAAAGCCTTTTGACCTCACCGCGAAGTTAAAAGAAGAATTGCCAGAAACAAGTTTGTTTAGTAGGAAAGAACTAGGATTTACGCTTGACTAAACATGACTGACGCACGGGTAGCCAGAAACCGGGTTTTTTCACAAAAATATTTCGCTGCAACCTACCGATTAGGTAAAAAACCCGGTTTCTTTGGTCTATGTGTAAGTCCTGCACTTGACAAGAGGAAAAAACTTTTTTGTAATGACTACTAATACTGCTCCCAAAATTCTGGTTGTGGATGATGACCCACCCATTCGCAATTTAGTTCATCGTTTTTTGAATCAGAAATATCAAGTAGATTCGGCAGTAGATGGCGAGACTGCTTTAGCATTGTTTGAGGAATTCAAGCCAATGCTAGTAGTTCTCGATTGGAATTTGCCGGATACTACAGGCTATCATCTTTGCCAGGAAATGCAGCGCCGTACTAATGTTTTTGTGGTCATGCTAAGCAGCCGCACAGACGAAGCTGATAAAATTAAGTCCTGTCTGCCGGTGCTGATGATTATATCTGCAAACCATTTGGTCTGGCTGAGTTGGCAATGCGGATCGAAGTTGTGTTGAGACGGATGAGGTGTGTTACTCCATCACGTATGGTATTCGATCGATTTGCGATCGATTCAGTGCGTCGAGAAGCAACACTCAACGACAAAATTATCAAGTTAACAGCCTTGGAATTTAAGATATTGCATTTTTTGGCAAGTCATCCCGGTCAATCTTGGAGTCGCCAACAGCTAATCGAAAAAATCTGGGGTTGGAACTGCAACGACACAGGAGAAGAGAAAGTTGTTAGCGTACATATCGGTCAGATTCGGAAGAAAATGATTCACATTGATGCTACTGGGTCGCAGTTTATTAAAACTATTCGGGGTTTCGGTTACAGGTTCGATCCCAACACGCTTGGGATCGGAATACCGGGCGGTTGAAACCGCGTCTATACGAACAAAACCCGCCGCCGCGGGTTGAAGACTCGGCCGTTAAAATTACCTTCTTTTCTTCAGTCCCTCTGAGCTCGGACTTCCTTTGTGTAGACGCGGTTTCAACCGCCGTCCGATCTTATTTCGCGAAAAACCTATTTTCCCACGTCCCATCGGGCAGCCAGATGCCTCCTAGAGCATGAACGCGATCGGGTAACATAAAGTATGCCCAAGCCGTGGCTAAAGGTTTGAGGTGTCGATCGCAAATTTCCACTTCTTCCCGCTGATATTCGTTTTCCGTCGGTTCTCGCAGCGGATGATAGTCTTCTAAGCGGTCTAAATCGTCCAAAATAGCGGAATTTGGGAAACAAAGGAGAAAACCGCAGACGATGCCTTCTCCGGCCACCATCGCAGGATAGCCGATCGGCAGTGCAAAAAGTTGACCGCGGGCGATCGCCGGACAAGCATCCACAACCTTTCCCTCACAGTAGCGCCGGTAGTTGCACTCGCCCGGTTTGAGAGTACCGTAGACAAAGACTTTCATCGGGTAGGGCCTAACCGCTAGTTTTTGCTAACATAGATGGCTAAGCTAATAGTTTAAGTCTCGCGGGCGATCGCGACGGCAATCTTGATAAATTTCGTTGTTTACCCTTTCTTATAATTCATGACTCTAACAGTTAGTTTTATTGCTTTTGGACTTCGGCCCTTGTACGTGAGTTCTTTTTTGCCAGACCTGCCCCTCGACAGCTTGTTTTCGACTCAAGGGATTATGGTGATACTGCTGGCCGCCTATGCCGGGGCGATGTGGATGTTTCTCACCAGTGCTCCCAAAGTACACACGGTGATGGTATCGGATCTCGGACAAGCGAGGGAGTTCTATGAAGGTATGTTAAACCTGCCCGTCGCAGAAGTGCCGCTGCATTACTACTACAATTACGAGCAAACTTTGGGGACAACTGGTATTGATCCGCTGTATTTGTCGCCGAATGTCGGGAGGGCAACGAGTTCTCAAACGATGGGGAGTCCCGAGGGTTTGTGGTATCAGTTGATGAAAAATACGCAGTTGCATATCATTAGCGGCGCCGGTGTAGGGGAAAAAAATCGCGAACGTCATGTTTGTTTCGATCGCGATTGTTTGGATCAGCTATTAATGAGGGTACAAACTCGCGGCATTAGTTATAAAATTCGCCGGGAAAAGCCGCTGAATTTCTTGGTCAAGGATTATGATGGCCGCGTGATTGAAATGGCTGAGGTTAGTAATTAGATAATAGTCGGCGGTTGAAACTCGGCGGTTGAAACTCGGCGGTTGAAACTCGGCGGTTGAAACTCGGCGGTTGAAACTCGGCGGTTGAAACCGCGACTATACAAACAATGTCCGCCTCCGCGGACTAAAGAAAATAACGTACATTTAACAGTATGTATTCAACCCGCGGAGGCGGGTTTTGTCTGTGTCGCCGCGGTTTCCAACCGCCCGGTATTCTAGATTTCTAGTTTCTCAATTAATCTTAGCTTCAACGCTAGATTTTTCGGATGTCGCCGCTGATTTAACCTCTGAAATCGCCTTGCGACTAAAGATTTGGAAATACAGAGAAACAAAAAATTCTTTAACTGGGAAAACGATCAAAGTTAAAGGATTAATTGTCACAATGATATTGCGGACATCAGCTTTAGCTTGTTTGACAATTTGCTGCGCTACCCAGTCAGGAGACATAATGCCGATCGGGTTTAAATTACTTTTGAACGGCCCTAAAATCAGTTTGCGAACGATGCAGGGTGCATCCAGCCTGCGTAGGGTGACTAAATCTCCCAGAGCACGTTTGCTGAGTTCGTACAGGGGACTGACAGCGGGAATCACTTCTGCTTCTGAAGTGTTGATCCAGACTTCTTTACAAGCGATGTTTTCGTTAGTACGGACTGTTAAGAAAAATAGTTCCATCAGCCGCCACGCCGAAAAAGTGTTAATTTCGTATGAATTTGCGATCGCCTCTCCGGTTCTTTCACCCTGTACGTTAATCCCGTGATTGATGACGAGAATATCGATTTTTTCTAACAATTGAGCTAAATCTGCCTCTTGGCCAGCGTGCCAAATTACAGTTTTTACAGGCAAAATCTCGCCGCCTACATTCAAAGTAATTTCCTCATTTCCAGAGGATAGGGCGATAACTTTTGCACCAGCTTTGTGCAGGTGTTTGAGAAGCAAACGCCCTAAAGTTCCCGATGCACCGGTGACGGCGACAGTTTTGCCTTTAAGAGAAAGTGCTGTTCCCATAAGTTTATCTATTAACGTGAAAGTACCGCAATAGTAAGCATTTTGATCGTCGAAGTGGTGCCGCCAATGATAAGGTTTATTCACAAACCAGTTACCGGGGATAGTCTGGAATTCTCCCGGTTGGTGGGTGATGTCGGTTAATTCGTCTGCACCTTTAATGCCACACGCGCGGGCGATCGCGCTCAACAAAAAGCCTAAAGTATAAATACAACCCGCTGCTGCGCCCCAGTGATATTCCGGCAGCCAAAAATAAGCTAAAACCCACAGCAACAAGCCCAAAACCATCATCGCCGCAGCTTCGGGCACATCGTGACGCCAGTGTGCTTGCTTGTAAATTGTCTCGCTGACAGCAGTCAAATTCGGGCGGAAAACGCGGTGATGCCAATTGTGCAGCTTTTGCAAAGGCGGCACATAATGAGACGCGACGTGATAAAAGTCTCTGATGATTTCTGCCCAGCAGACAGAAGCTATT
>JARCMA010000281.1 GCA_030248405.1 Microcoleus sp. MP8IB2.171 | reverse complement strand
TTAAAAAAGGGGGGGACAAGAATGCCCTCAAAGTCCCCCTTGCTTTCGGGGGATTTAGGGGGATCTCCGGGGCATAAATATGTTAAGTGAACCGTATTGAAGTTGTTGACAGCGACCTGATTGCATAGTCGCTCGTGTCAAGAAACTAGATTGAAACTGCGATCGCAGCATAGCTGCGCCTGTTACTCACAGGCTTAGTTTTCGTAGCCTGGGTAGGTTTTCAGCAGAGTACAAGTGACAGGAGTGCAGCTCAATCGGTGCATTCACTCTTACAGATGGTGTAGGATCTCAATTTTTTAAATGTGTGGTGTGAAAATGAAACTGTGTCTGCCGTTTTTCTGTGTTGCGCTGCTGAGCGTTGGTATCATGCCAGTAGCAGTAGCTGAGTCAAGGAGTTTCTCTGATGACACTAATTTAAACCGAACTGAAGCGGAACCCGAGCTCGCTCAGATACCCTTATCTCCCTCAATCAGTCCAGAATCAGAGGGTTCTCCTCAACCACCGGCCCTTCTCGCCCCGGAAGTGCTGCCAGACAGGCCCCTGTTAGAGAAGTCTGAAGTAAAAAGTAGGAAGTTTACGGTCAAGCTACCTGTTCCAAGCGAAGGCGAAAACCTTAATTCTCACTCTTACCTCGCTCCTTCGCACTTAGATGCTCCCAAAACCCCTACGCCCAATCTCCTGTCAGCAGACCCGCAGCCATTAGTGCAGACAGCAGAAATTGGGCGACTCAATGACATAGAACAACCTAGCACCAGTGCTTCGGTGCTGTTACAGCAGCCGGTCTCAAGATTTACCAACTTTTCGGATGTTGTACAACTCTCTCAATCAGTCGTACAAGTAACAGGTGTACGGCTTAACCCTACGGCTGCTGGTTTGGAAGTCATATTAGAAACGGCAGCGGGGGAAGTGCTAGAAGCTACCACTCGGACATCCGGCAAAACCCTAATCGCCGACATTCCCAGTGCCCAACTGGCTTTGCCAGAGGGTAAAGAATTTCGCGCTGACAATCCCAGTGAAAAGATTACTTCAGTGACGGTGACTCAGGTTGATGCGAATCGCATCCAGGTAAGCATCACTGGAAAGACAGCAGTACCGATCGGACAAGTCGTCAGAGGCGATCGCGGTTTAGTTCTCAGCGTGACTCCTGTAAATTCTGACGAACTTGAAATTGTCGTTAGTGCCACCCGCACCGAAGAAACTATAGAAAATATACCGCGATCGGTGACAGTAATTACCCGTAGGGAGATTGAAGAGCAAACTCCCGTGTCGCGAAGCCTGCAAGATATTGTCGGCCGGGAGGTTCCAGGCTTAGGGCCTTCGACTCAATCGAGAAGTCAATTTGGGCAAAACTTGCGCGGTCGCGGTATTTCTGTCTTAATCGACGGCGTACCCCTGACCACAAATACTCAACCTCGGGGGCTGCAAACCCTTGCTCCCAATGCGATCGAGCGAATTGAGGTGGTTCGCGGCCCCAATGCGATCTACGGGAGTCAGGCCACAGGCGGGACGATCAATATTATTACCCGCAGGCCGAGCGAAAATACGCTGTCTCAACAATCAGAAGTAGGTCTGACTGCTGCCGCCGGAAACCAACGCTTCCTAGAAAGTGGCAGTTTTGGCAACTACATTTCGCATTCCCTATCGGGTACAGAAGGCGCTTATAACTACGCCCTTTCCTTCTCGCGAGAAAGCACCGGCACTTTTTATGATGCTGAAGGCGATCGCATTTTTAACAATCGCCCCTTAGATCAAAGCGCTACCTTCAATGTATTAGCTAAGGCAGGAGTAAACCTAGATTCTCGACAGCGCTTGCAACTAACATTCAATCACTACCGTTCTAGCTAAGTCGATAACGAGTATATCAACGATTTGAGCGTCGATACCCGCCCTGCCGGAACCGAAAAAGCCCGCGCTTTGAGAGTAGGAGAACTGGAAATTATTGACTCTAACCCCCCAAGAGATATAAATACTCTCCTTAACTTCACCTACACCAACGATCGGCTTTTTGGTAGCCGGCTTCAGGCTCAAGCTTACTATCGATCCAACTCTCTAAACTTTTTTCCTACCGATTTTCGAGATGCTTTTTTCAAAAATATTGCTTTTGGACAGGTAGAAAGTCAAAATTTGGGAGGTCGCTTGCAGATTGAGACTCCTGTATTTACAGCAACTAATTTACTGTGGGGAGTTGATTACAACAGCGAATACAACACAGTTGTGCAAGATATTTTCGATCCTGTGGCTTTCGATGAAAGCGGCGGTCGAGTTTACCGTAAAATTAACGATCGCGTCGAGGTTCCGCGTTATGACCTCAGCCAGCTAGGTTTGTTTGCTCAGTTGCAATGGGATATTAGCAATAACTTTTTAGTCAGCGGCGGAGTGCGCCACCAGCGCGTCGGTTTCAGTGTTGACGACTATACTACTTTCCCAGGCAATGCAGATATTGAAGGCGGAGATTTGGACTTTAATAACACCGTGTTTAATGCCGGTGCTGTCTATAAAATCACAGATACATTTAATGTGTTTGGTAATTTTGCCCAAGGTTTTAGCATACCAGATTTTGGCAATCTCCTGCGCCGTCCGCCAGCCGGATTTTCGATTGCGGGCGATTTTAAACAATTAGAAGCGGTAAGAGTTGACAACTACGAAATTGGGGTGCGCGGCAACTGGCAACAAGTGCAAGCGTCTATTTCTGGTTTCTACAATACCTCCGAATTGGGTGAAAGTTTCCTCTTAGACAATCGCGGTTTTCCCATAGGAATTAATCGGGCTCCGCAACGAATCTATGGGGTTGAAGGAACTCTTGACTGGCAGCCGGGAGGGGGATGGCAACTAGGCGGCACTGCAACTTGGCAAGAAGGTGAAAATGATGTCAATCAAGATGGAGATTATTTGCCTCTCAATAGCAGCATTATCTCACCGCTGAAGCTGACGAGTTATATTGCACACCAAACTACGCCTGGATGGCGCAACCGATTGCAATTGGTTTATATCGGGAATCGCGATCGGGCTTTTGATGAAGGAGTTGACCTTGCAGATATAGACAACTATCTGGTGGTGGATTACATTAGCGCCATCCAGATTGGGCCGGGAACACTAAACATTGGCATTGAGAATTTGTTGGACACCCAATATTTGCCAGTCAGGATTCAACGTGCCGGCGGTTTTAATAATTCTGAGAGGTTTGCTGCTAGAGGCAGAAGCCTTAATGTCCGCTACGTTATCAATTGGTAATTGGTAATTGGTAATTGGTAATTGGTAATTAAAACCAGTACCTACCCAATTACCAACTGCTATATCAAATCTCGTTAAACCCTTATCAAAAAATTGGTGGGGAGATGTTTTCCGGTTGCGCTCCGGCGATGCGGACCGAGCTGTTCAAAGTATCAATTATGCAAGGTGAGAGACTTATGAAATTGCGCCAGATCGCATTAGTTTTGCACCGCTATGTAGGTGTGATGGTGGGAATCCTGCTAGCGATCGTCAGCTTAACTGGCAGTTTGCTGGTCTTTTGGAAAGAGCTCAACGTTTTCCTCAATCCCCAGATGTTCCAAGTTATCCCGCAGAGCGATCGAGTATCTGTACAGTTTGTAGTTGATACAGTCCGCTCAGCTTATCCCGATTGGCAGCTTAATTTCATGGATCTGCCTCGCACGTTAAATAGCGTGTATACAGTGAAAATGCTCTTAAATGACGGCGGGCGTGCCTCCATCTATCTCGATCCTTACACGGGAGCAGTTCTCGGCTCTCAGGAGTGGGGCCGGACTGTTATGAGTTTCATTTATAACTTCCACATCAGCCTTCTGGGAGGCAAAGCGGGCGAAACAGTTGTTGGTATCTGCGGACTGCTGTTGCTGCTGCTGACTGTAACTGGACTCATTTTGTGGCCTGGTTGGAAAAAGCTGGCGGCTGGCTTCGCGATCCGGTGGCGTTCCTCGTCTCAGCTAATTAACTACGATCTTCACAAAGTCGGGGGGATTTTATCTTGTGTATTTCTGATTGCGATCGCCTCCACCGGCACAGCCATGACTTTTGAGACCCAGTTTAAAAGCGCAGTTTACTCGCTTGCCGGCACACCCAAACCCCCACAATTAACATCAACTATTGTGGCGAATTCGCCGCCGATCTCCGCAGATATTGTTTTACAAAAAGCTGACTTGGCGTTACCATCCGGCAAAAGCATTTCCATTACCTTTCCCCGCAAACCGCAGGGGATATTTGTAGTGCGTAAAAGACTGGTCGGAGACATCCACCCAAACGGTAGCAGCAATGTCTATCTCGATCGGTATAGCGGTGAAGTTTTGCGGGTGGAAAATTCTTTTACAGCAAATGCGGCATCCCGGATTATAATTTCGTGGTTCCCGCTACATATCGGTGCTTTCGGGGGGTTGACAACACGCATCCTCTACGTTTTCATTGGGTTGACGCCGACATTGCTGTCGATCACTGGTCTCGTACTCTGGCGCAGGCGACAGTGGAGATTAGCGACTAGGCGGGAAGCAAGCCGGCAAATTACGGCGACAGTAGCTGAACCTCAAAAAATTTATCCGATCGCAGAATGGCCTTGGTTTTGAAAATAATTGATCGGGATCAAAGTGAAACAGTCAAAGAGATTCACTTTCAAGTGCTACAGGAAGTGCCAAAGCGTGTTGAAATCGCTTTTGATAAATGGTTGGCTGGTGATTCAAATGGCAAAAAATCTGGTAGACCTAGATTCAAAGCCATAGGTCAATACAAAACTTTCACTTACCCACAATTCAAGCAACATCACTTCAGTGGTAATAAAATTACGCTGTCGAAGATTGGTGATGTGAAAGTGATTGTACACCGCCAAATACCTGAAGGCTTTGAGATTAAAACAGTCTCAATCACCCAAAAATCTAACGGTTATTATGTCACTTTAAGCCTTGATGACAAAACGGTTTCGACAATCAAACGCGACTTCAATCCTGACAATAGAGTTGAAGGTGAAAATACAAGACTCAGACATTACTTGGCTCGGTTAAAAAGAAAAACTCTTTGTTATTCTAAGTGTGAAAAAATGCTAGGGTATTCAATTAAATTACTAATTCATTATCTAAAATTTGGAGATGTTCCAATTC
>JARCMA010000280.1 GCA_030248405.1 Microcoleus sp. MP8IB2.171 | reverse complement strand
GAGGCTTCAAAACTGCCGAGAATGCCTTGTCTGTTCACCGTGTAGACGATCGTCCCGGAATCGAGCCACAAGCGGGCAATTTCAATTCCTGCTTGCAACAGTCCGCCCGGGTTGTTTCGTAGGTCGAGAATGTAGGCGGCTGCTCCTTGTTTTTCCAAGCGGTCGATCGCGTGAGCGACTTCCTCAGTGGCGTTAGCGCTGAATTGACTCAAGCGAATGTAGCCCACCGGCAAATTTTCCGACCCCGACTGCAATTCGGCGTAAACCGGATTCAGAGCAATGCGATCGCGCACTAGCTCAATTTCCTCAGCAACGTCCCTTCCCTCGCGCCCCAAGGTCAAGGTAACAGGAGTACCTATGCGGCCGCGCATTCGAGTTGCTGCTTCGTCTAGGCTCAATTCTGAGGTGGGAGTGCCATCAATTTTCAGAATGCGATCGAGGGGTTGGATGCCAGCTTTATCTGCCGGTGAGCCGGACAAAGGAGCCACCACTGTCAGGGTATTTGTCTGGGGGTCGATCGCAATTTGCAGCCCAACTCCCGTCAATTCTCCCGAAGTGTTGACCTGCAGGCTGCGGTACTGTTCGGGTTTCAGCAGTCGAGTGAACGGGTCGTCGAGATTCGCCAGCATCCCCTGAATCGCCGTGTAAGTCTGCTGTCTGTCGTTAAGCGGTTGCTTGACAGCTTTTTCGCGAATCGACCACCAGTTTTTAGAGTTGAAGCTGTCGTCCACATAAGAGCGATTGACAATTCGCCAAGCTTCGCTCAATAGCTGCTGTTCAGGAGTCAGCGCCGCCGCAGGCTGCGCCCACCCACCTAGAACTAGGACGACTTGGAGGAAAAGTAAAATAGCAATCTGGAAAACTCGTCTGTGCATGATTTTTCTGTAAAAGATAGGCAAGTATTGCATCTCCTGTATTTTAAGTTTGTAAGCTTTCAAGCTTTTGGGCATTTAACTCTCCCCAAGGCATTCGGCATTCGTCAAACGTCCGCCGCCAACAAAAAATTAGTTAAATGTAACATTTAATCGCAAAATGAGTGAAGTTTTATCATAAATATTAAAATTTACGCCCCAGCTACCCGGTGGCAGGCTCGGACTTTGGTACTGAGCTCGGCTCTTGGCTGTATGCCAGCTTGGGGCGGATGTTGAGCTTGCAGAACATGGTATTTGAGACTCGGCAAAAGCTTCGCTCGCGTGAAATTTGCACAGCAATTATGTTACATTTTTTATCACAGTCTGGAATTCGATCGGGCAACGCCAGCGAGTAGGGACAAGCGACCGCTTAGTTTCCCAGGGCTTGCAGGCGATCGCACAATAGAGTTCCTTTCGTCAGCTCCAAATTTAAAAAATAGCCTCAGGCATTTGCTAGTAAAAGCAAGCTGCTCGGCGCGGGGCGACAAAAAACCTTGTGGCTGCTGCCCTGAACCTCAACCACAGCAATATTCTTTTAGGAATTCTGGCTCCATGTTTTCTAAACAAATCACCGACTCAAAAACCTACCAGTGGTTTGAGGAACGCCTGGAAATTCAGGCGCTCGCCGATGACATCACTACAAAGTATGTACCCCCGCACGTCAATATTTTCTACTGCTTGGGCGGAATTACTTTAGTTTGCTTTCTGATCCAGTTTGCCACCGGCTTCGCCATGACTTTCTATTACCGTCCGACGGTAGCAGAAGCTTTTTCTTCAGTGCAATACCTGATGAATGAAGTCAACTTCGGCTGGCTGATCCGCTCCATCCACCGCTGGTCTGCCAGCATGATGGTACTGATGATGATTTTGCACACCTTCCGGGTTTATCTGACCGGCGGCTTCAAAAAGCCCCGCGAATTAACCTGGGTGACAGGAGTAATCTTGGCAGTCATCACCGTTTCTTTCGGCGTGACCGGCTATTCGCTGCCTTGGGATCAAATCGGTTACTGGGCAGTTAAAATCGTTTCCGGTGTCCCCGAAGCCATCCCGTTTGTGGGCTCTTTGCTGGTTGAACTGCTGCGCGGCGGTGTCAGCGTCGGTCAAGGCACTTTGACTCGCTACTACAGCTTGCACACTTTTGTGTTGCCTTGGCTGATTGTAGTGTTCATGCTGGCTCACTTCTTGATGATTCGCAAGCAAGGTATCTCTGGCCCGTTGTAAGTTTTGAGTTGTGGGGGCGGTATTTTTTTTGCCCCCCGCTGAGTTTTGAGTTGAAAATTCAGAATTCATCACTCATGATATTTATTTACAACCAATACTTCCTGCGATCGCGCCGCTGATTCAAACTAACGAATACAGCGGGATCCCAGGCCCGGGTAAAACTAAAAGGAGAACACTCTCACTATGTCTATTCTCAAAAAACCAGATTTGAGCGATCCAGACCTCCGCGCTAAGCTCGCTAAGGGCATGGGTCACAACTATTACGGCGAACCAGCTTGGCCTAATGACTTGCTCTACGTTTTCCCTATAGTCATCATGGGAACGATTTCTCTGTGCGTCGGTTTGGCCGTACTAGACCCGGCTATGATTGGCGAACCTGCCAATCCTTTTGCTACTCCGCTGGAAATTCTGCCCGAATGGTATTTGTGGCCTGTGTTCCAACTCCTGCGCGTTTTGCCTAACAAATTGTTGGGTATTGCTTGCATGGCTGGTGTTCCTCTGGGCTTGATTTTGATTCCGTTCATCGAGAATGTCAACAAGTTCCAAAATCCGTTCCGCCGCCCTGTTGCTACTACTGTTTTCCTATTGGGAACTGCCATAACTCTGTGGTTGGGTATTGGTGCTGTTTTCCCGATCGACAAATCTTTCACGCTGGGTCTTTTCTAAGATTTAAGCTTGCTTGATTTTGACGCCTGCGGGTTTCCTGTAAAGTGCTTTTGTACTGGTGGGAAACTTTAGCGGGCGTCATTTGATTTTAGATTTTAGATTTTAGATTTTAGATTTGGGATTTGGGATTGATGCTCAAGGTGGGCCGCAGCAGTTGGTAATGCCAGCATCTCTGAAGGTGAAAGCGGTTGAGAAGTATGGCAACGTGCGGGAAATTGCTGGCTTATTTGGCGGGGCAGATAAATTGAAGCAGGCAGTCGAGCAGTTGCAGACTTTATTGTATTCGGCTTAGGAAAAGTGAAAGGAGTTGTAATAATGTCCGCAGAACAAAAACCAATTTTTGTGGTAATTGATGCAAATATATGGTTGCAAGACTCTAATTTTTTGCTGAGAACTGCTCTAGGTTCGGCGTTAATTTATATTCTAAAAAAATTAAATGGTAAAATAGGCTTGCCTTCAGTTCTTGAAGAGGAAATTACTAGAAATACAATTTCGAAAGGAGTAAAAGCGGCTGAAGAAATCAAGAAAAATTTTAAAAGCATTTCAGTAATTATGAGGTCTCACTCTCCCTACAAAGTCCCCGATGAAGCTGAAATAAAATCGGCTGTTCAGGCAAGAATCACAGAACTAGACTCGTTATTTCATAGAGTTGATTTTACATGGGAACACGCTCAATCAGCGTTAAAAAGAATTAACGAAAAATCGCCACTAAATAATAACAAGCAACAGTTTAAAGATTCTGTTATTTGGGAGGCAATTTTAGAATTACTGAGTTTATACGTAGTGCATTTTGTCACTAAAGATGACGCTTTTTATAAAGATGGAAAACCTAAAATAAATAGCCTTGCAAAGAACTTACTATCTGACTGTAATAAACAAGGAGGAATTGTTTATATTTATCCAGATATGGCATCATGCCTCAAAGTTATTCAAGAAGATGTACCACCTCTTGATTTAAACAGTCTAATTGTAGAAATTGATAGTTATATAAATTCTAAATTAGTAAAAAGGGATTTAGCTATGGACGTTGGGTTTGAAGTCGGTTGTCTAGCAGTAGAACTATCGTCTGTTTCGCCCTTTTTTACAGAAAATCAAGAAGAATTGGCGTTAACTTTTGAGCTTTGTTACCAGTGTTATGATGTAGAAAATACTGGGGTCGATGAAAGGAGTAATGCTGTATTAAAAGTCAAAGGAGATTGCTTGTACAAAATTGATAACCAGGTTATTTCTGATATTGACATGGATTTTCAAAGAATAAGTTGGCATGAATCAAACGGAGAATTAGGCGGACGCGGTGCTGTCTATCTTTCTACCATGAAAGATAGCAATCAAATTCAACATACGTTTAGAGAATCCATTGATTTTATGAAAAGTCCAAATTTTACGGAAAAGGATCGAAGTGAATGGGTACTTAATAACAATGCTAATTTTTTTGAAAAATATAATGAGAAAGAAAAAGAAATATTAGTAATATTTTTAAATAAATATTCTGAAAAAGGAATTATGGTGTTTCGTCATATTGTCGATTCAATTATAAAATATCCTGAATTTGCTCAGCATGGTGATTCAAGTCAAATATTAACACTGTTTGGAGGCAAAGAAAATTTAGAAAAAGCACTAAATCAATTACAAAATCTTTTGTATTCAGTCTAGTAGGTGTTTTCTAAGAGTTCTATTTCTAAGTTTGATTACTTTAATTTTCTCTCAAAATTCCCAAACGCACTACATCTCAAACCAATAAACCCGTCACCGCTGCTCAACGCCTCGGCAGCATGATAAAGTCGGCGCGTGACATCATGCGGAAAGATAAGGGAATGAATGGGGAATTAGACCGTTTACCCCTATTTACTGCGATTCTTTTCCTCAAGCTATTAGATGATGCGGAAAATATCAGAGAAGAAGAAGCCTTTTTAGAGGGAAAAGTTGATAAGTACAAACCGCTGATTGAATCTGCGTACCGCTGGCGTGATTGGGCTGCTGATGATGAAGGGATGAGCGGCGATGACTTGCTGAAATTCATTAACAATGATTAGGTGACGCTGCGGGACGGGACAAAAAGTCCTGGTTTGTTCGCTTACTTGCGGAGTCTTCAGAGTGCAACTGGGCGCGCAAAAAAGAAGACACTAAAGATTTGCTTTCTCTAGGCAACAATCTTACTTTCTCCCAACTGTCAATTACTCAAGAAAACAGTGCAACTTTCTTCCGTTTGTCAGCAAACGGAGAATTTTTCGCCTCTCTCAATGGGGTATCCTCCACTCTAATTAATGTCGCCGATTTTGGCTAAATATAATAGCAGGTAGTCGCAAATAACCGTAGTTATCTGCGACAATCAAAGATTGGGGGTAATACTTTAGATGCAGAAAGTAGATCTACTTACCAGGAATCGTTATAAATTACACCAAGTCTCCCGAACAAGGCTACACTTAGGCGCAGACATATTGAGTACAAGTATATCTATATTGCCACTGCGTTTACAAATAAAAATGGCTATAGTTATACTTACTGATTTTGGCAAATTTCGGGGTATTGAATCTCGCTCAATTGCCGCTCAATACCCTGTTGCTGCTAAATGCAAAGCGCGTTATAGCGAGTGGCTCTCGGAGGAATTATGATGAACCTAAATTTAGATACTATTTTCTCATCGCTCATGAACCCGGCACTGAACGAGTTTCAGGCTTGGGCTTTGCAAAACCCGGAAGAAAGTCTCAGCAAAACGATGCTGCCACCGATCGCCCTCATCGAAGGCTTAATTGCCAACGAACCCACCTATTTGCAGATAAAACGGCTGGCTTTCGGAGCCAATTTTTGCTGCGCGGGGCAAGTCGTGATGGGAGAGTTTGACACCCTAGAAAAAGCACTCACATCGCCCCAGGCGCGCGGATGGCGGCTTGGTACTTCTGTACTCGATCCCGATAGCGCCCCCAACCAAGATGTCGGCGGCAGAAACCTTTTCCTGCTGTCTTTGTCCGATCGCGAAACTGATGGTAGCAGCAACCACGCGGCATTCAGAAGCTGTATGCAGAAATATCTCTTCAACAGCGCCACAACCGATCGCCAGGGAGACGAAATCGCCCGACGGTTGCTCGATCGGCTAGCCGCAGATTATACCGAGATGTCGCATGGTGCGGGGGGAGCGTTTTTTACCGATGTCAAGCGGGGTTGGATGGGATTTTTAGTCCGATACCTGCATTACGTCATCTTTGGGATTCATCCAGACAATTCAGAGTCGATCGAACTCCTCACCGAATTACATTACACCCGTCAAAGCCCGCTGCACTACTTCGCCGTCATCGGCACCCTGCTGCAAAGCCTGAACCTCTTTGGACACGGGGATTTGTCCACTCTAATCGAGCGTGCAGCCACTATCTATGAAAATTCCCCAGCTTTAGCCGACTTCCAGGAGAGCTCGGAAAACAACGGCATGACTAAGCGGGAATTGGCGAAGCTGATGACATCGATTATGGGGATAGCGGGACTGCAAGGCCCCCTGCACCTAGGCTACACGGCAATGGGATATCGCCCTCTCCCCGCCTATAAAGGACAGCAGACGGCCGAAATTAACCCGACTGATTTTTGGGATCAGCTCGATTTGGATGATCGCCAGTCGATCGAGCTGTTCCTCCTAGAATGCGCCCGCCTCTGGGCCCCCGTCAGCGCCACGCACCGAGTCGCGACAGAGCCATTCACCGCAACGGTAGCGGGCAAAGAGCGCACCTTCCCCGCCGGAACCAAGGTACTGATACCGCTCAGTCTGGGGCTGCTAGACGAGAGTTTCTGGGGCTCTACGGTATACGAATTCAACCCTAAGCGGGAGAATCTGTGCCCTTTTCATATGGGATTTCATTCGGTGGGCGATCAGAGCGCCGGACGAATTTGCCCCGCTAAAGACGTTGCAATGAATATGCTGGTGGATGTGGTGAGTACCGTTGGTAAAGTTCGGCGATCGTAACAGCCAAGATGCCCGTTCCACAAGACATGAAATTTCTTGTGGAGTGTCTCGCCCGCCCTTGCAACAGCCAAGATGCCTGTTCCACAAGACATGAAATTTCTTGTGGAGTGTCCCGCCCGCCCTTCAAAAGAAGTCCACCTTCACGGACTAATAAATAAAGGGGGTATCTAATAGGAAACCAAAACACAACTATTTTGAGGATAAATAATACCATGTTAATCGAACAAAAGCAACTAAAAGACATCGCGAATTGGATGAAAGTAGAACATCCAGCCGAGTTACCCGAAGTCCTGCAAGGTATCTTTTTTATGGACGGGAATATTTTACCAGACGATTGTCTGACGATGTACAGTTCAGACTGGAATGCTGGCGAACAGACGTTATTGCTGCGCGTTTTTGACCCTGTAATCTGGACTTTTCATTCATCAATGGCAGGACGGATGTTAATTTATTTAGTCAAATTTTCTCGTTTCAGCTACTTGTTCCGATTCTCGGATGCAACTTTGCAGCACGGACACATTACGCCAATAGTGTTTGGATTCTCTGTGCCGCAGTGGCTTGTAGATTTTTTGATTGATCGAGATCCGAACACTCCGAATGGAGATATCTGGCATCGCACAAACTCGTTTTTCGGCAGACTTCCTGACAACGGATATATACTTCACAGGATTGTAGACAAAGATGGCAATTACACCTCAGCTTTTCCAGATATGCTGTCTAAAGTGGAGAGTGATTGTTTAATCATTGCCAAAGAGTGAAAATATTTAGGAAAACTACAAAACCCACTTAATTAGGCGGGTTTTGTCGATCGAAGTGGGGGGTTTGAACCGGCGACCTCTACGATGCCAAGTTTGATGTGATATCGTTTTCGGTTGCATCGGAATCATAAAATCGAGTCAACAATTAACACTCAACCATTCAGTTTTTCGACCCCGAGTCATATCAACTCCGGTAGCATCGGAATTAATATTACCCACAGGTAGGAAACGGCGCTGTGCAACCGAAAACGATATTACTTCTGGCTCATCAGAGTTTATTTGCCATGATTATACAGCGTATTCCAGGTTCATAAAAGTAGTAGGGAAAAGGCAATGCCTTTTCCCTACGGGGATTCATGGATCAGGGGTGTACTTCACAAACAAGGTGGAATCTGCTGTAAAATGTTTAGTTTCACTCTTTTTTTATTTGCCAACAGTCTCTTAATCCATCGTCCCTACAATATTCTCACCTAATCGCACTACAGGATAGCAAAATCTGTGGCAGTAATCACGCTTGCAGGCACATTGCTGAGAGTTGCCAAAAGTTGCCCGGAACCAGTAACTCGGATGAGGGTAGAACTATTCTCGGCCACAATGCTTAGTTGGGAGAAATCCAGACCACCCATTAAGCCGATCGAATCGAGGCCGTATTGAAAGTCTAAAATAGTCTCGCTGCCGAGGTCAAGACCCAACATAAATCGATCGTTCCCAGTACCTCCAATCAGAGTATCATTCCCCTCATCTCCAAACAAGAAATCATCCCCAGCACTGCCAAGCAAACTATCCTCATCCTTACCGCCGTAAAGAGTATCATTCCCAGCATCGCCATTGACGGTATCCTGACCTTCATTGCCAAACAGCAAATCGTTACCCAAACCGCCGCAGATTTGGTCTTGTCCGCCAGCAGAACCGATGGGAAGAGGGCTGCCAATATCCCCGTACATAGTATCTTCCCCCTCACCGCCGCAGATAGTATCGCTGCCCTGGTCACCAAACAGCAGGTTATTGCCCGACTCGCCTAGAACTACGTCATCGCCTTTACCTGCACGCACTGTATCATTACCGTCACCACCTGCGATCGTATCTTGATTTTTCTCCCCGCTGAGGAAGTCATCGCCCGCCAAACCAAACACCAAATCGTTGCCAGTCAAATCCGGGTCGAAGGGGTTAATAGTTCCCCCGTAGATACTATCGTTACCCTGGTCGCCAATTAAAGTATCGCTTTCTTGGTCGCCGAAAATAATGTCGTCATCTTTGCCGCCGTAAACAACATCCTCGTTCTTGCCCGCGAAGATTAAATCATCTCCAGCAACCCCATTGAGATAATCATTACCCTCATTGCCAAACAGCAAGTCCGTGTCTATATCTGGGCCAACCGGGAAAGCACTGTTAAGTCCGCCGTAAATATTATCATTGCCCCGCAATCCTGCCAACAAATCATCGCCGTCAAAACCATTTATTTCGTCACCGTTATTAGTGCCGAGAATAGTGTCGTTGCCGTTAGTACCGTTGCGGGTATTCGTGACAGAATTTGGGGCGCGAATACTGCTAATGCTGGGTAAAACAATTTGCGAACAAATGCAGTCAGCATCTTGTCCTTCTTGCGGTGGTGGTGGTGTTGGTGTTGGTGTTGGTGGGACTTGGGCGAAGGAATTGCCAAAGTTAATATTGCTAACATTAGTGCCACTGACAGCAATAATATCAGCAGGATTGGCAGTAGTTTGCGTCCAACCAGGTTGATTTACTTCCCGAACTCGATAAGTTCCCGGTACTAAATTAGCGAAACTATAGCCTCCCAAACTATCAGTTGAAGTATTAACTTCTCCAGCATCTAAAGAGTCATTGCTGTTAGCGTCAAGGAAGACTTGCCAGTTAGGCAATAGCGGTTCTTGAGCATCCAAAACCCCATTGTTGTTGAGGTCATTAAACTTGCTGCCGGAGATGCTAATATTTTGGAAATTGCCGAAGTTAACGTTCGATCGACTTTCACCGCTACCCAGATTAACCGTAGCCGGATTAGCAGTAGTTTGCGTCCAGCCAGTCTGCTGCACTTCCCGCACATTATAAGGAGTATTGGAGTTGAGGTTGGTGAAGCTGTAATTGCCAGAAGCGTCAGTGTTAACAGCAGTTTCGTCCGCATCTAAAGAGTTGTTTGCGTTAGCATCAAGGAAAATTTGCCATCCCGAAAGACCAGTTTCCCCCGCATCCTGAGTACCGTTGCCGTTAGCATCGTTGAATTTAAGACCGCTGATGCTGCCTTGCTGCACCGGAGTGGGAGTCAAAATGGGAGTCGGAGTCGGAGGCGGAGTCGGAGTCGGAGGCGGAGTGGGGGTTGGGGTTGGAGTCGGAGTCGGAGTCGCTTGATTGCCGAAATTCACGGCAGCGGGAGTCGTTTGACCCGCCAACAGCGTCACCGAAACCGGGTTGAGAGTAGTTGATTGGCTGCCTG
>JARCMA010000279.1 GCA_030248405.1 Microcoleus sp. MP8IB2.171 | reverse complement strand
CCAACGGGGCCAGTTTGAAATCGAGGCCATCAAACAATTAGCACACTGGTCATCTTCGCTAGACAAAGAGCGAGTCCACCGGGGTGAGATCGAAAAGATGCATTAACAGAATTATAACCTAAAACAACATTTGTAGTTGCTTCTAGTCGGAACCGAGCTACTCTGCGGGCATGGACCAAAATCAGGAAATTCAAGTCATTACGGATCGTATTTCCAAAACCGAAATGGCTCGCGCCTTGGTTGAAGCGGGAAAGTTTGACAAAGCTTTGGTGATGCTGACAAGGTAAAAGATTCTTATCCAGAGGCAGAGAAAAAGCGCCTGGTCCAGCACATGATAGACGAGACCTTAAAAAAGAGAGACGCCTCTCAGAGCGTCATGCAAAAGATTACAGGGCGTTTTCGGCGGCCAACACTTGCCCCGAGCAATTAGTTAGTTATGCTTTAAGCATGACAATTTCCACTCCCGCTGTAACTAACGCCCTAATTGCAGTCCTACTGGATCGTTCTGGGTCCATGCAATCTATTCGCGATGATAGATGGTGATCGCTGTATCGATGTGGAACTCACCCGAACAGGAATGACACTAATCAAACCGGTATTGGTAGCAGACAGAAGTGTGATTGCGCACACTAATCATCTACTGCCTGGACTTTTTCACACCGATCAAAAGTGTGCTCGTCTGGAGCACGCATCCAAGAGTTTACTTTCCGGTGCGTCTATGGAAGACACACTAGATCACCCCATGGTGCTACAGGAAATCGATACGCAAGCACAATTCGGAACCATAATCAGTGTTTGGCTAGATCCCAAGACTAAAACACTGGCGTATAAGGATCCAGGACAAACCACTTACACAAAGATGAGCTTAGCTTGAAGAAATTAGATATTTGGACAGATGGCGGCGCAAAACCGAATCCAAAAGGTTTTGGGGGCTGGGGCATTGTCTTCCAATGTGGGGACATCGTCAAAGAACACTCTGGTTCGGCACTGGATACCACCAACAACCGGATGGAAATGACTGCAGCCCTAGAAGCACTTCGTGCTTTGAAAGCGCCTTGCATTGTCAACTTGCGCTCTGATTCGAAATACCTTATCGACGCTTTCAGTAAAAAATGGATCCAAAAATGGATGAAGAATGGCTGGAAAACGGCAGAAGGTAAGCCGGTCAAGAACCAGGACCTCTGGGAACAGTTGTGGACATTGGCACAGCCACACCAGCTGACTTGGACCTGGGTTAAAGGCCACTCATCCGAAGAAAATAACAACCGATGCGATGCCTTAGCTACTGAAGCTAGGCAACAGTTAGAAGCGGCAACCAAGGAGAGCAAGCGTGCGAAATAAGATTGAACTTTTTTTAGACAAACAGGATAATGAAACGTCCTATTTTTGGGACTTTCTTCACTCAGACGGTGTCTATGATGCCGCTATCGAACCCGAAGAAGGGGATTCCGTAGAAACTTTCGCGCTAGGAGTAGCTTTGGCCCAAAAAGCCGGCTCACAGCCAATTTCACGTGCGGATATAGATAAGTTGAGCCTCTTTTTCATTGGCACTGAATCACAAGTAATGTCGCGCTTAAAAAGCAAACTAAAAGATTTTACGAAAAAGAACCCGGACTCGCCGGAGACGCAGCGACTTTTCGAGCTGAACAAGAGTGAGGAAACTTTGAGAAAGCAGATCGCGACCCTGAAACAAGACACTCGAAGAGCAGAATCGGATACTCGTTTTGATCGGCACTAAATTGTATAATGCGATGTGACCGACTTTAATTCCGGCGTGGGTAATAGCACTTGTCTGGATCCCGGTTTGCGGACGTTGCCCAACCCTATTGATGAATTTAAGCGAGAGAACTAAGCTAGGCGACAAGTAGAGCGGTGATTAATTAGCCAATGAACCCCAGCTTGTGCGTTGACTATGTTTGGAAACATAATAACAACACCAATCAGTTGACGAACCGATACTGGCTCTAGCAGACAGCAGTAACAGAGCGTTAATTTCACAACCTTGTTTGTAACAGAAAATTACTCAAAATGCAATCGTGGCGTTGGCATTTGGAATTTAATCCCACGCTGCGGGCCCCGGATATCTGATACCTCGCTGACAACAAGGACAGCCGTGAACCGGCACTTGCGGTTCTTGATGTTGGAGTTCCGTACCGCACTCAACACAAAAAATGCAATTTCTACAAAGATTATCCAACAGCGGGTCTACTGCCCGGATCCGGGTTCCACTGCTGCCATTGCTATCCCCCGCCAGAACAATGATGGCGTCAGCTTTTTCTGGATTTTCTTGAATAGTCAGCAAGTCCGGTAATCTGACAAATAGGTTGCAGGCTGTTGTGCCTGTCGTCAGTAAAAACCCCAAGAGGAGCAGTCCTGTTATCATCAGTTTTTTTCTTCGCACATTCCAAGTTAGCATAAGGATGCCTTATTGCAACTTTTGTTACAATACTCGTATGGATACAGGATTACAAAATCTACGACGGGCCTATTATGCGGAACAGTCTCATCAAAATGCGATGAAACTGGCGGGAGCATTGTTAAGAATGGCTTCCTTAGACCACTACCAAAGCATGGCTGCGGCGGGAGACGCTGAATCTACAGGGCTATTACGCCATATGCGGGCCATTCTTCTGTTTGAAGACTTATTCCACGAACTTCGGGAGCGACCTGGAGGAGATGCAATTTTTGTGGACCCCGACACCGATGTAGCGAAAGACAAATATATCAATGCTTACTGCCACAAGAGACCAGTTGCCAGTGTTACTGCAAGCACTTACAGCGAAGCTTTGGCGGCAAGAGATTTTTTGGTTCAATTTTTTAAAGACAATACCTTCTTGTTGTTACCCGAGCGACTCCGTTTGGATGCGAGAACTGGTCAACTGCTTAATCGTTTGTTAGACGTGCCGCCAGCCCCACTCAATGCGCGCCTCCGAGCGGGTTCTCATCGAGCAGAACACCAGGACGAACTGCTAGTAGCAACCGTGTTTGAAGAGCAATACTGCAGAAATGTTAGAATTTTAGTAGAAGACGCGCCTTGCTTTGATTTTTCTTTTGAGAACGCCCCTGCAAATGAAATTTGGACTCCGGGCCAGAAGCAGATCCAGCTTCGAGCCCTGGCAGAAGAAGATTTTGTAATGGGGGAATATGGCAGACAGATCAAGGAGTTTAGCTACGAGGATCTTCCAACTTTCGCTAAACCAGCTATCAACGACGTGCCAAGTTATGCGGTAGCTTCTTTAGTCACCCGGGGGCAAGTAAATGATATTGATGGACCTGCTTGGGTTAATTATTACCAGCCAGTAGCCAAAGTATACGTAGGATATATTTATCCTTGGTGGGAGCATAACTGGTCTTGGAATTGGGATTATACGGCATTTAGACTTGTTTGTCAGCAAACTGCCAGCAGAGTAGCTGATGCTTTAGAGAGGGCAACTCAACAGGGTGTAACTTTGTCCCCCAGAGAGTTAGAGGTTTGCCCGTATGCCGGAGTAGAAATTTACATAGATCAGCACCGGGAAAGATGCCAACACTGCGGTAATTATTACACAGATACAGCGATAGTTCCAGGACAGTTAGTAAGGGCTACCGATGCAGATTCGACTGTTCCTCCAGTTCCAGACTACTTGAACCAAGTTTCGGCTTTCTTGTCTCGTCTATATGCAGCGCAGATACATGGGGATATTCACAGCGTTTTAGGTGGCCAAGATTTGACGGTAGGTATCCGGCCAGAAACTTACGGTCCAGATTGACTTTTTTTGTTAGCATGAGCCAATGAAGCGGTTACAAAAAGTGGCATCCGAAAAAATCAAAAACGTAAGTTTTGATATCACAAACAAGGCCGAAGATTATCGAATATTGTATCTAGAACCGTTAGGGCTTAAATACGGCATGGATCCCCAAGATTGTTATACCCTGGTTATTCATGGAGAGGCCCCTTTTGAGATGTATTTAGGCGATGATTCCGAAAGCATCCATATAGAGTTCATAGGTGAGATAGCTTTTAGTTTGATGGACGGGGATGAGCTGCTTCGATCCGGACATAATTTACGGTTTTAGAGCCTTTTGTTATCATTTCCCTATCACCAACGTGGAAATCCTCAAGGGCCATAAGTATCGACTAGAAATTCCCAAGCAAACCGCTAAAACTCTTTTTAGATGGTCCGGCCTTCTGCGT
>JARCMA010000278.1 GCA_030248405.1 Microcoleus sp. MP8IB2.171 | reverse complement strand
GGCTATTCGCCCGCACAGATATTTGAGCATTGTAATCCCGCTGCAACTCGTCCAGCAACCAACCCCGGAATACCAACTCCTCCGCAAAACCCACTCCCAGGGCGCTTAATAGCCCTTCTGCGATGATTCGAGGCAAATTATCAGAATTTTGCCATGAGACAAAACCGAACAGTCCTTGCACTAAAAATAGGGTGAAAGTGATCGAAAGCCCGATCGCCAATCCGATCAAAAGCTCAAAACCGTTTTGTCGCGTATTGACTAAACCGTAACTTTTCAGCAATTGCGTTTGTCCGTAAACCTGTTTTCCCCACCGCGGCACTAGCAATAGAAATTCGGCAAACAACAATCCCATTGTCAGAATGGTGGCTAAGTTGCTATCTTTAACTAGGAGATAAATTGGTGCGGCGATGGGCAGCCAGATTGTTGCTAAGATTAATAGGAAAATTATTACTCGTAATAGAAATGGATAATTTGCTATTTTCGTGGGGTTAATCATTGGTTGTGAATTATTTTAAATTCGGTAAATTCGACTGTTCGACAGTCCGACAGTCCGACAGGGGTTGAAAACCCCTGTCTCATAGCGAAAGTCCTCTGAAAGAGGACTGAAATTTATCAGATTATTATCGAGGTTTGCAGTCGGTTTCAACCGACTTTCGATATGAGACGGGGATTTAAATCCCCGGCGGGCTTGTGGGTGAATGCGAGAATTTTTGGCTGGGTCAGATTTGAGTAAATCCGAGAGTTAGAGTTGAGTACATCCGATAGTTAGAGTTGGATAAATCTGAGAGAATGTACAAAGCCCACAGAAAAAGCTAGAATAGCATCATATCGGTTAAAACTTTAAGTAAAGCAAAGCCATAACATCAGATGACTGAAGTATCGGATTTCTCAAATGTCGATCGCGAATTAGACGACACAATATTAAGTTTCGCAGACATTCAAGCAGAACTCAACCTGCGCCGCGCTAAAGATGCTCTGCGAGATATAGTAGAAAATCTCGACTTAACACCACAAGAGCGAACTGGACTGGAGCCGGAAATTGGCGGCTTGGAAACCATGCTCGACAAGCTAGAGCGCGCTTGCGTGCAAATCGCTGTGTTTGGGATGGTAGGAAGGGGGAAATCTTCGGTTTTAAACGCGCTACTCGGTCAAAATGTGTTTGAAACTGGCCCGACTCACGGGGTGACTCGTACCACAACTATTGGCCAGTGGGATGTGGGAGATGGTGTTGATGAGGATGATTTACCAGATAGATTTTCGCCTGTTATTTACCGTTTATCCCAAGTAGAATTAATCGACACACCGGGAATAGATGAAGTTGACGGCGAAACTCGCGAAATTTTAGCCCGCCGCGTCGCTAAACAAGCCGATTTGATTTTGTTTGTAGTTGCTGGCGACATTACGAAAGTGGAATATCAAGCACTTTCGCAGTTGCGGGAAGCCGGAAAACCGATGTTATTAGTTTTTAATAAAATTGACCAGTATCCAGATGCAGATAGACTGGCAATTTATCATAAAATTCGGGACGATCGCGTGAGAGAATTGTTATCTCCCGATGAAATTGTGATGTCGGCGGCTTCACCTTTGACAGCGCAGGCGGTGCGCCGTCCCGATGGCACTATGAGCGTGCAAATGACGCGCAGTTTGCCACAAGTGCAAGATTTAAAATTAAAGATTTTGGAGATTTTAGACCGCGAAGGTAAATCTTTGGTCGCGCTGAATACTATGCTCTGTGCAGGAGATATTAACGAGCAGTTGGTGCGGCGAAAAATGGAGATTCGAGATAATGCTGCTAATCGCATTATCTGGAATGGGGTAATGACTAAAGCTGTGGCGATCGCCCTGAATCCCATTACTGTAATTGATATTCTCAGCGGTGCGGTAATTGATGTGGTGATGATATTAACACTATCTAAAGTTTACGGCATTGCGATGACCGAAGCGGGCGCGGTGGACTTGCTGCAAAAGATTGCGATGAGTATGGGGGGAATTACTGCGGGCGAATTGTTGGCTAATTTGGGTTTGAGTTCTTTGAAAGGATTGTTGGGTTTGGCGACACCGGCGACGGGAGGTTTGGCTTTGGGGCCTTATATTTCTGTGGCGGTGACTCAAGCTGCAATTGCTGGGGTTTCTTCCTATGGAATCGGTCAAGTTACTAAGGCTTATTTGGCTAATGGTGCTTCTTGGGGAGATGATGGGCCGAAGGCTGTTGTCAGCAAGATTTTGTCTTCTTTGGATGAGGATTCTATTTTAAATCGGATTAAGGATGAATTGCGGGCTAAGTTGAATTTGGGGAGTGGAGAAAAACAGGAATCTCATTGATGTTTTTGGGAATTATACCGATCGATTAATCATAATTCCTGTAGGGGCGGGTTCACCAACCATATCTAACTATAACCAATAATTTAGATAAACCCGCCCCCACCCAATGACGGATTCACGATCGCATTTATTTGTAGAAAATGGGGGAATGTGCGATCGGTTTTTCCGCAAGTCCGCCAGGGGTTAAAACCCCTGTCTCATAGCTAAAGTCGGTTGAAACCGACTGGGAAGATATTGCAATGCTTGTTTAAAAATGTGTTTTTCAGTCCTCTTCAAGAGGACTTTCGCTATGAGACGGGGGTTTTTAACCCCCGGCGGACTTGTGGATTAGCGCCCGGTTCTGTGTTACTCACAAACCAATTACCAATTACCAATTACCAATTACCAATTACAATATGTTATTAACTATATCCACAACTCGCGTCCCTGCTACAGATTTGGGCTATTTGCTGCACAAACATCCCGATCGCCTTCAATGCTTTTCCATGACTTTCGGACAAGCCACTGTGTTTTATCCCGAAGCAAATACAGAACGCTGCACGGCGGCTTTGCTGTTAGATGTCGATCCGGTTGCTTTGGTGCGCGGCAAGTCGAAATCGGGCGATCGCCCGCTCGAACAATACGTCAACGATCGCCCTTACGTTGCCTCGTCTTTTCTCAGTGTCGCCCTTGGCCGAGTCTTCCGTACAGCCCTATCTGGTGGCTGCAAAGACCGCCCAGAACTCGCAAAAACTGCCATTCCTCTCACGGTTAATCTGTCCGTTTTGCCCTGTCGCGGCGGCGAGAAATTCCTGCGCCAAATGTTTGAGCCGCTGGGCTATCAAGTAACAGCCAAACCCTTGATTCTTGACGAAAAATTTCCTGAATGGGGCGCGAGTCCTTACTTTGCTGTGGAATTGCAAAATACACTGCGGTTGGCGGATTTGTTGAGTCATCTTTATGTATTAATTCCGGTGTTGGATGACGACAAACATTATTGGGTTGGCGATGATGAAATCGAGAAGTTATTGCATCACGGTGAAGGTTGGTTGAACGCGCATCCCGCCCGCGAACAAATTGCCGATCGCTATCTGAAACGCCAGCGCCGCTTGACGCGCATTGCTGTGGCACAATTAGCAGAAGCAGATAATCTTGACCTGGAGAAACTAGAAGTTTCTCACCAGCAAGAAGAGGAAGTTTTAGAACAGCGAATTAGCCTCAACGAACAGCGTTTAGAAGCTGTGGTGGAGGTTTTAAAAGCCTGCGGCGCTAAGCGAGTGGTAGATTTGGGCTGCGGTGAGGGAAAACTGCTGCGATTGCTTTTAGCTGAAAGTGCGATCGAGCAAATTACCGGAGTCGATGTTTCTTTTCGGGCTTTGGAAATTGCCAAGGAACGATTGCAGGTCGATCGCTTTTCTCCCGCACAGCAATCTCGCTTACAATTGATCCAAAGTTCGCTGATTTATCGGGACAGCCGCTTGACGGGTTTTGACGCAGCGGCGGTAATTGAAGTAATCGAACATCTCGATTTAGAACGGTTGGCTGCTTTTGAACGGGTTTTGTTTGAGTTTGTGCGGCCGAAAATTGCGATCGTCACAACTCCCAATATTGAATATAATGTTCGGTTTGAAAACTTGCCTGCGGGCAAATTTCGCCACCGCGATCACCGTTTTGAATGGACGCGCGCAGAGTTTCAGACTTGGGCGAATGGCGTTGCCGAACGGTTTGGCTGTCGGGTAGAGTTTCGTTGTGTGGGAACTGAAGACTTAGAAGTAGGTTCGCCTACGCAAATGGCAATATTCGCCCCGTGAAAATAATACCGACAGTCTATTTGTGCTGAGAATCTAGTTATACTTGGAAAAATGCAGGCTTCAACTATGAGTAAATCTATCCAAACCCGCATCGTTCAAATTGGAAATTCTCAGGGAATTCGCATTCCCAAATCTTTGTTAGAGCAGATTGGTATTGGCGAAAAAGTAGAAATTGAAGTTCAGGGCGATCGGATCGTCATTCGTGCAGCGTTACAACCGCGAACTGGTTGGGATGAAGCGTTCGCAAAAATGGCCGAACAACATGATGATGTCCTGCTTGATGATTTCACTACTACTGACTGGGATGAAGTTGAGTGGGAATGGTAGTCAAAGGTTTTGACGAAGAACCATATTTGTAGGGTGCGTCGCCATCAACAATCCCTAACTGTAATCGACTTTTCGAGCGGCGACGCACCTGATCTATAGAGTTGATGACAATTATTTTGTAACAATAGTTTTGACAAATAGTAGCAAAAAATATATGCTGAATAATATTATCAAATAAATTATGAAAATTACCATTCCCGAACTATCTTTAGTCATACTCATCGGTGCATCCGGTTCCGGCAAATCCACCTTTGCGCGCCAGCATTTCCAACAGACAGAAATCATTTCATCGGATTACTGCCGCGGTCTGGTTTCCGATGACGAAAACAATCAAGCGGCCACCGCTGATGCTTTTGAAGTGCTGCATTTTATCGCTGCGAAACGTCTGGCTGCGGGTAAATTAACTGTAATTGATGCTACGAACGTTCAGCCGGAAAGCCGCAAACCTTTATTAGAATTAGCCCGAAAATACCATTGCTTTTTAGTTGCGATTGTGCTAGATTTACCAGAGAAATTGTGTGCCGATCGCAATCAACAACGTCCAAACCGCAACTTCGGCAGTCACGTAGTTCGGCGGCACATCCAAAGTTTGCGGAAATCGCTCCGAAATCTCGATCGCGAAGGCTT